>NZ_JAIUHK010000039.1:0-53342 GCF_020165075.1 Mesorhizobium sp. CA4 | reverse complement strand
CTCCGTCGTCACGACCTTGCCGGGCACCGCGCCTTCGACATTGCCGCCGCGCTCCACCGCAAGATCGACGATCACCGCGGCGTCGTTGCCGTAAGGATCCATGATGGCGATGACAGCGGCGCCCGACTTGTAGCCCTTCAGCTCCGCATCCGTCGGCCGGCGCACTTTCAGCACGACATCGGCCTTTTTGGCGTCGGCCGCCGTGCCGCTCACGCCGCCGGCGGCGGCGAAGTCCTGGTCGGGAATGCGGGAACCGAGGCCAGCGCCCTTCTCGACGATCACATCGAAACCGAGACCGGCCAGGCGCTTGACCGTCTCCGGCGAGCCCGCGACGCGGCTCGTTCGGGTCAAGCTCACGAGGGATGAATACGATGTCCACCACTGTTGTCCCTGAGTTGATGACATGTAAGGCAAGGCTTCAGGAACCGTTCGCCAGGCGAAGCGTCTCCCGGTTTTGCGGCTGCCGCCGATCAAATCGGCGACAGCCGCCCTCTCGCCTCGGGAGGCATTACCGGCTCGCGGTGAGAAGAATCCGCAAGTCAATGAAAGCCGTCGCACCCCGCCTATTCGGCAGCAACCCCGTAGGGGATATTGCGCCCGCCATAGCGCCGCACACGGATGTTGGCCTGCTCCGCATGTCCCACGAACCCCTCGAGCATGCAAAGCCTTGAGCATACTCGCCGATAAGCGCGGCGGCTTGGGCAGTGAGTACTCGCTGGTAGGAGTGGGTCTTCAGGAACTTGCCAACCCAGAGCCCGCCGGTATAGCGCCCGGCCTTCTTTGTTGGCAGCGTATGGTTGGTTCCGATCACTTTGTCGCGATTTGCCACATTGGTCCGCGGCCCGAGGAACAGCGCGCCATAGCAGCGCATATTTTCCAAGAACCAGTCATCCCGATCGGTCATCACCTGAACGTGCTCGGAGGCAATGTGGTCTGCCACCGACAACATCTCTTGATAGCTGTCGCAGACGATGATCTCGCCATAATCATCCCAACTTTTGCGCGCGGTCTCCTGGGTCGGAAGGACTTTGAGCAGTCGCTCAATCTCGAGCATCGTCTGACGAGCAAGCCGCTCAGAATTGGTCACTAGCACGGCGGGTGAATTGTAGCCGTGCTCGGCCTGGCCGAGCAGGTCGGTCGCGCAAAGCTCGGCGTCCACGGTCTCGTCGGCTTTCACCATCGTCTCTGTCGGGCCGGCAAATAGGTCGATACCCACACGGCCAAAAAGCTGGCGCTTGGCCTCGGCCACATACGCGTTGCCTGGACCGACGATCATGTGCACCGGCCGCATTGTTTCCGTGCCAATGGCCATCGCGCCGACCGCTTGGATGCCGCCCAGCACATAGATTTCATGCGCGCCGCCGAGCTTCATGGCGGCGATGACGGCTGGATTGGGCTTACCCTTGAAAGGCGGTGTCGCCGCAACAATACGGGGAACACCCGCGACGCTCGCCGTGGCAACCGACATATGCGCCGATGCGACCATTGGAAACTTTCCGCCAGGCACGTAGCAGCCGACAGACTGCACGGGGATGTTGCGATGACCCAGGATAACGCCGGGCATCGTCTCCACCTCTACGTCCCTCATCGAGTCGCGCTGGACTTGCGCGAAGTTGCGCACCTGCTGCTGAGCGAATTTGATATCCTGCATATCGCGCGTGGTGACCTGCGCCATCAATGCTTCGATGTCGGTCTCGGGCAGCAGGCGCGCCATGATGTTTTCTGGGCCTTGCGATCCTACCGCGCTGGCGCGAAGGTCGTTGTCTCCGACGTGTGCGTGCCGATTTCCCGGCTGGCGGAATGTGTGCGCGAGACAAAGAACGATATCCAGCGCTCAAAACTCATCGCGCCGATCGTCGGGCACGTTGGGGACGGTAATTTCCACGCCTCCGTTCTCGTGATGGTGGATGATGCCGAGGAGGTCGCACGGACCAGGGCCTTCCTGGGGCGGCTCACCGAGCGCTCCCTCGCCATGGACGGCACCTGCACCGGCGAACACGGTATCGGCGAGGGCAAGAAGCATTTCATGGTTGCCGAGCATGGCCAGAACGCGGTCGATCTGATGGCCGCGATCCAGCACGCCATTGATCCGAACGGGATTATGAATCCGGGCAAGATCATCTGAAAAGCGCCAAAGGGGTGGCTGTCACCGGATCAGTTACGAAGGCAACGCTGCGCGGTCGCGCCGAGGCGCTGTTTAGGATCAAACGAACGGCCGGGAATCGCTCGGCACTGGTCATTCGCCACTATTCAGACAAGGTCCCCAGATGGCGCGACCGCGACCTCCAGCGTGGTCGCCGGTAATGTCCGCTATAGGGCGGTGGCAAGCCTGACTTCAACTGCCGACATTGGGCGCAAAGCTGCCATTCAGAACGTGGAGCCCTTGGGGTGTCGTGCTGACCGGCGCTATCAGGAAGTCACACGCGCCAGAAAGTCGCTGCCACCGAAATTGTCCAAAAGCCGAATCTAGTGTCCCGCTTTGTCCATAAGCGCGCGCAACTCGGGCTGAGACGTGACCCAGAAAGTTCGAAAAGCTTCCAGGAACCCCAGGCGAATTGGATGCCCTTTGGATTGGCTAGGTCAACCTTTTGGTTGCTTGCGCTCGTGGTATTTTCCCGGCATCGTTCACGCTTGCGATATAAAACTGATGACACGCGGCTTGACCTTTTATCAGGAGCGAATAGTTGAGCGATCAAAATGAAGTCATGGCGGCTGATCTGGTCGGGCTGACGGCCGACATTGTCTCTGCCTATGTGAGCCAAAATCCCCTCCCTGCCACCGGGTTGCCAGACCTTATCGCGTCGATTCATTCGTCGCTAACAGGCCTTGGTTCGCCGAATGTGGCCGGGCCATCTAAACGGGAGCCCGCCATCAATCCTAAGCGGTCAGTAACGCCGGACTACATTATCTGCCTGGAGGACGGGAAGAAATTCAAGTCGATGAAACGGCATCTCGCGGTACACTACGGCCTCACTCCAAACGAATACCGCGAAAAGTGGGGATTGAAGCCAGATTACCCGATGGTGGCGCCGAATTATGCGGCCCAACGATCAACGCTCGCGAAGGCCGTCGGGCTCGGACGCAAACCGCAGCCGACGCCAGCCAAGAAAACTCCGAGCAGGCATAAGGCTAAAGCCAAGGTATGACAGCAGACGTTTGTAGGACGTTTGCCCACACCATGTGGTGAAATGTGCGGGTGACGTTCCGTCAAGACGCATATTTGGCTGTAGCGTACACACCTTACTTGGCCGGCGCTTTCAATTCAGGCAAACCCTCCACCAGTCGGGCCCCTTGAGCCGCCGTGAATTATTAGCACACAGCTGACTATGTGTTGCCGGCTACGTTATTCATAGCTTACTACAAATTTTGAGCGATAAAATTAAGGGCGACGGTCATGTCGCCTAAAACTGACGGTATATCTCTGTCACACGGAACCGTTCGCCTACACGCTTGCACTGGACGATGATGTCGATGGACACCCTGAGAAGGCTGCGGATGTCGTCATGCTCAACGTTGCGACCGCCCTCGGATTCCTTGATCAACAGAGCCAATTGCTCGAAGGCCAGCGTCGCCGAGTGGGCATGCACGGTCGTAATCGACCCTGGGTGGCCAGAATTCACGTTTCGGATGTAATAGAACGCGCTTCCGTCGCGGAGTTCCTGAAGCAGGATTCGATCCGGGCGCATGCGAAGGCACGCTTCCAGCAGCTCTTTCGGCCCGGCCAATGACAGCCCCTGCTCTCCTTTGGAATAGAAGAGGCGGACGTGGTTATGTTGCGGGATGACGAGTTCAGGTGTGTCCTCAATGGAGATAATGCGCTCGTGCTCGGGAATGTGCCGGATCAAGGCCTTTGACAGCGTCGTCTTTGCCGATCCCGTCGCCCCCGAGATCACGATATTTTTCCTCGCAATCACTGCCTCGCGCAGGAAATCCTTGTAGCAGCCCGCGTCATAAAGGGCTTTCAGCTTCTGGTCACTTGCGGCGTCTTCCTGTCCCGCAGCCTTGACTTCGCTGAAGAACCCACTTCCTTCCAGATCATCGAGGGTAAGGTTCAATGACGAGGGTTTTCGGATTGTGAGGCTCACCGTCCCCTTCGTTGTCGCCGGCGGGATGACGATCTGGATGCGCTCTTCGCCTGGAAGCGTCGCGGAAAGGATTGGCCGCCTCTCGTCGATCGACTGGTTGGAGAAAGTCGCCACTGCGCGGGCAAGACGCATCAGTTTCTCGAAGGTCAGTTCCGGCATGTCATGGGTGCGCCACCCATTGGTACCTTCCGTCAACATCTGACCAGGCCGATTCATGATCACTTCGAATAGAGACCCATTGGCCAGGAATGGCGCCAATGGTGAGAGGAGTTCGCGAACGACTGCCGCGTCGGTTCCCTCGACCATTGTCTCTTGCTACTTCGTTGTGAGGGTCGACCGCGGGCTGAAATCCCCCAGCACCGCGCGATCGTAAATGCGGTTTCTAGGCTCCGTCACGCGGAGCCTATAGACATTGGAAAAGTCGAGATCGCGCGCCACGAAAATCGAGGCGAGTTCGCCCTGGTGCTTGTTCAGTGTCGGTGGAATGTTGATCGACTGCTCGACCGCAATGGCCGCGGCCTGCTGGCCCGCGCTCGTCGTGTTCTGCGCCTCGACACCGCTGTCTTGCAGCCGGCTGCTGGCGTAGCTGGTCGCATCACCGACGACGGAAAGAAGGAGTGCGCTGCCGAATCGCTCCCACCAATGGGTGTCGACATAGCCGTCGACGCCGGCGCGGCCGAGGGCGTCCGTCGCAGGCGATGCGAGCGTGACGATCACGCCTTTTGCCGTCTTTGCCCGATTCCAGAGCACGAAGAGACGTTTCTGCCCGCGCTGAAGGCCGCCACGGTATTCGCCGATGACCTGGGTTCCCTTCTCCATCAGCACGACCCGGCCATTGTCAGAGAGGACGTCGCGGTTGATCACACAGCTTGCGAAGCCGGGCTGATCCGACGCCATGGCGGTCTCGAGGACGCAAGGTATCGAGGTTCCCATGGCGACGATGTAATTGCGGTTGCCGAGCGTGCCGGCTCGCGAGCCCTCGAGCCGGGTCGGCCGCAGGAGGCCGTCAAACCGCTGTTGATCGGCGTTGGCCGCATTCTGTCCCATCATATTTCCGTCGAGCGGCAGGTAGTTGCCCTCTGTCGCTGCTGCAGAGCCTCCGGCATCCCGGCTCGATGTCGCGTTTTTCTGCCCGCCGCTGTAAGCCATGACAGGCGCACGCCGCGCCGAGTCGAGCAGCGGATCTTCTTCCTTGGCCTGCTCGGTCACTACAGGGGTCGGCAGCTTCACTTCCGGGCGGGCAACGACCGGTTCCACTTGCTCCTTGGCCGGCTCGAAACTCGTCGCCTGGCGAATGACCACCCGCTCCGGCTTCGTCATGTCCGACGGCGTCTTTTCTCCGCTCATAGACCACAATGCGAAGGCAACGAAGGCGACGACGGCCAGCGCTACGGCGCCCCGCTTCAGGGTGGGATTGTTGTCGATCCGCCTGGCCGCGACAGTTTCAGCCCGCTCGCCCGGGATCCTGCTTTCGTTTTCCTGAGCCATGCCCACCTCCTATCGCGCTGCGCTGGCGTCGCTCCGCACGACGCGTTCGACCGATGGCGAGGTCGTGTTGGTGTCCGGATCGATGCCGACGCGGTCATAGGCCTCGTTGAAGACGCAAAGCACATCCCCTCCCCTGCGCAGGATGAACTTGCGGCTGATCGCGTGGACCAGGACCAGGTTCCCGTCGACGGATTTGGGCACTAGGCTCTCGCTGCCGTCCGAGTTCTCGATATAGATGGCGGGCATCTCCTGATTGCCGACGAAGGCGAACGTCGTCACCTTGCCATTGTCGTAGACCGTCTCCGGTTCCAGTGCCTGGGAGCCTTGTGCCGAATAGCGCCAGTTCCGTGGGCCATAGGCTTCGTGGAGGGCCAGCACATTGTCGGCCTCTTTCGCCTGCGCCGCGACGGCTCGCGCCGCCGCAGCCTGTCGCCGTCGTTCGGCCTCGTCAGCCGGATAGCGATACTTGACGTAGAAATAGGTATTCTGGCCGACCACCACCGTTCCGTCCCTTACCGTCAGCTCCATCTGGTAGCTGCGGGTTGAGCCGTCACGCCGGGTGGTCACGACGGAGATATTGGTGACTGGCTGGTTTTCCCGCGGCTTGAGAAACAGGATGTTGCCGGCCGGCGCGACCTCCCATGCGACGCTGTTTCCGAGCGCGACATGGGCGATCTCCTCATCGGCCGAGAATTCAACCTGCACCGAGGAGCGCAGCGAGCCGACGATGCGGGTGATGTTGTAGGGCTGGTAGTCGACAAAGCGCACACGGCTGTCCTGCGATGCGCCGCGAGGAATTTCGAGGGCAAGCGCGGCGGATGGGGTGGCGGCCAGAAGAAGAGTGGCGATTGCGATTGTGCGCATCAGTTGATGGCCTCCGGATCGGCCCGGTATTCGCTGACCACGAAGCCGAGAGGGTTCACCAGCCGATCCGTCGACGACATCGGCGCGTTGACGTAGGAGAAGGTTAGGGTAGCGACCCAATGGGTTGTCCGAACCTCCTCGCCGCGCGTGATCGTGCGCATGTAGCGGACGGATACGACATTCGAATTGATCAGTGAGATCGACGCAATGCTGATGCGCACAGTGGCGCCGCGCCCGTAGGTGTTCTGCGGCGAATCTGGGTTGCTGCCACGATAGTACGTGGAAAATCGCGTCTGCTCGGGCTGTGTCGACAGCAAGGCGACGGTGCGATAATTCTCCTCCGCCTCGCTCCAGACATAGCCTTCCCGCGCACGCACATATTTGGCGGCAAAGTATTTGGTGACGGCTTCGTCATAGGTGCCCGCGGTCGACGTCAGCGCCGAGACGACATCGACAATGCCTGTCGAATTGTCCACCCGCACGACAAACGGTTCCACCGTCTTCAGCGGGGTCAAGGCCGCGACGGCGAAGATCGAAACGCCGGCAAGGACGCCGGCAACGATTGCCACGGACCAGGCGATACGCGCCGAGCGTTCGACCTGAACCATGCGGTCCTGATCGAAGCGTCTCGCCTTCTCGAAATATGCCTTGAGTTCGTCCCCGGAGACCATGGGTCACGCTCCGCAAGGACGATTGGATGCAGCGATGTCAAAACGGGCTAAGGCGGCCGGCGCCCTGCCCTCTTCGACATAGGCTGCGGCCGCCTGTTGGGAGATCGACGGCTGTGCGCTCGAACGCTTCTCAGTGAGATTCTTATTGTCCTCCCATTCCCACATCGAACGATTGAGCGGCCGGCGCGAATAGCCGTCGCATTTGGGGAGCGGATAGGATAGCGATGCGCAGCCACTTAAGATCGCCGCCATGCAAACCAGCGGGAAAATTCGGATCATTCCGGAAGGCC
The DNA here is from genome assembly GCF_020165075.1 of Mesorhizobium sp. CA4. Taxonomy (NCBI): domain Bacteria; kingdom Pseudomonadati; phylum Pseudomonadota; class Alphaproteobacteria; order Hyphomicrobiales; family Phyllobacteriaceae; genus Mesorhizobium; species Mesorhizobium sp. CA4. The sequence goes on along the minus strand of NZ_JAIUHK010000039.1, from coordinate 45,944 downwards.
TTTTTCTTGTTGGTGCGAAAAGCGTCATGAGCCGGCGCGTTTCGAGGTGAAGGTTCGGCCGGCCGCGCCGAAGCCGCGGCCGGCGGCACGGACGATATGGGATGCCGTCCAGGCGAGTGTGCTTTCGTGGGCGTCGCGTGCCGCACCGTAGCCATAGGTCAACGACGCGCCGCCGGCGGCGAGCGCCGAAGCGATGTTGGGAAGCTGATAGAAGACATAGAGGGCGGCGAGGCAGATGGCGCAAAGCGCGATCGGCCGCATGAGCACGTCGCTGTATCCCTCGATCGCCGTGAACGTGGTGTCGATGCAGGTGATCAGCAGCGAGCCAACGGCGACGACCAGGACCTGCAGGATTACGAAGTTCACAAGCTGCCCGATCCAGGCCTCGGTAAAGCGGCGCGTCGCCTGGAACATGGCGACCGCCACAAAGATCGGGCCGATCGCCAGCACGATGGCGAGCGCCAGCCGGGCATAGAGCGAGACGATGTAGCCGATCGCTGCGACGATGAAGCTCGCACCGATCACCATCATGCCGGCGACGCCTGTCACGATGTCGACGGGCCAGGAAGCTCGGGACCAGATGTCGGTGGCGGAGGCCTGCCCCTTGTCGAGCAGACTGTCGAAGGTGGAAGCGCTCGGCGCCGTGCCTGTATTCAGAGCCTGAGAGATTTCGCGCGGGAGCACGTCGAAGAAGATGTTTGTGACATAGGTCTGGTATTCGCCGGCGTTCTTCACCAGCATCACGATGATGGCGAGCTTGATCGCCCGGTAAGCGAAATCCAGGATCGGTTCCTGGACCGAGCCTCGGAGAATGAGATAGCCGTAGAGCACGATATAGAGGGTGACTGCCGCCGTGAGAGGCCCCGAAACCCATTCGGAGATGTTGGAGGTGCCATCGGAGATGAAAGTCTCCAAGGGCGCCTTGAACTGCTCATCGACGAAGGCGAACACCTCATACATTGTCAGCCTCCCAACGACTGCCGCATCCGCTGAAGCCGCAGCTTGCCGTCGGCGGCTTCGGCGTTCCTGCAGTTCGTCGTGTCTCTGAGCTCACCCGGATTGTTGCGACACTTTGTGAGGGTGCTGGAAAGAAGCGCTTCGTCCGCCACCAGTTCGTCGACGGTGTAGCTTAGTTCGGTCTGCTCCGAGCACGCCGCCAGACCAACTATCGCCGCCAGGAGAAGCAGCCTCCTCATTGCAGCGCCGCCTTGATCGAGTCCATGCGCTGGCGCCAGTCCTCGGCCTTGCGCTGCTCATCGACTTGAGCCTGCGCCTGCTGCACCATGCGCAGGCCCTCCATGCGGAGCACGTCGGTTTGGAGGAAGGCCGTTTCGGCCTGGAGCCGCGCCTGCAGGTCGGCGATGTCCTTGGCGTCGGCTGCCGTCGATATCTTCTCGCGCAACTGATCGATGCCGTCGATGCGCTTGGTCGCGGCGTCATAGATCTGCTGGCCGAGGCTCATCTGGCCGGCATTCTTGTTCTGGATGCGGGAGAGCTCCTTTGCGTAGAAGTCGTCGGCGCTGGTCCGATAGGTGGAATTGTCTTCAAGGAATTTCGAGGCTGAGTCACCGAACACGCCGGCGCCCTCGCCCTTGAATAGCCCCTGGATCGCGTTGAAGTCCGCTGGCAAGGCTTTTCGGATTGAAGGATCATTGAGGACGCTCGCGACATCCGCCATATCGGTGAGTTTGTTGAGCGAGCCGTAGAGCTGCTGCGCCTGTTCGATCTGCTGGTGGAGCGCATCGAGCTGCGACTTGAGCTGCGTGATGCTCTCGATCTGCTTGGCGATCGCCGTCTGGTCGATCACCGGTATCCCCTGCCCCGCCGCTCCGCTCGCGGACAGCAATAGCGCCGCGGCAATCGCCGCGCCGTGAAGTCGGTAGGAAGCCATCAGCCCGCACTCCTTCTCTGGTGGAAAATGGGAAGCCAGTCCTCGCCCCGGTCGCCAACTTCCGCGCGGATCGCCTCGGCAAGCTCGACATTGGCGGTGCGGCCGGAAAGGATGGCGAGTTCGTCATCGAAGCCCCTGAGGTTCAACTCGGCGACGACGCTGTTGTGGCCTTGCTTCAGCACGAACCGCCGGCTTTCGACCGAGAGTTCGCGAGCGATCAGTTCGTACTCGCGCTCCGTCAGCTTGAAGCCGTCGACATAGTCAGCTTGATTGCCGCGGGCGTTCGGCAGGAAGATCTGCGTCGGGCACTGCTCGATGATTGTGTGTGCGATTGGTGAAACGAGCGCATCGCGGGGGCTTTGCGTGGCAAAGAGCATCAGGCCGTTTTGCTTGCGGATCGTCTTCAGCTTGTTTTGCGCGAGATCCCTGAACCCCTCGTCCTGCAGCGCCTTCCAGAACTCGTCGATGACGATGATGATCCGCCTGCCGTCGATCAGCTGCTCGACGCGGTGGAAGAGATAGGCCATCAGCGGCGTGCGGATTTCTTCATTGTCGAGAAAGTCGGTCATGTCGTAGCCTACGAATCTGCCGCCGGCGCCGAAATCACCGAAGCCAATGTCCTCGATCAGATTGTCAAACACCCAACCCAGCGGCCCTCCCCTCTCCCACCGGCGCAGCCTGGCCGCGATCCCCTCCGGGTCGGTGTTGTTGAGAAAGGTCCTGAGCGCGCCGATCGTGCGGCGCTCGACCGGCAGGTCGGCAAGGCCGTCGATGGCGGAAGCAATGTCGCGAAGCTCGGTCACGGTCAGTTCCCGTGTTGTCGAGCCGACAAGCTTGCCGACCCAGCGCGTCAGGAACACCTTGTTCTCGGGCGTCAGCTCGAGCGCCTTCAGGGGCGCGCAACCGGTCGGAACACCATTCTTGAGGGGCAGATAGGCGCCGCCGGCGGCGCGCACGTAAAGATCGGCGCCCCGGTCCTTGTCAAAGAACACCACGTGCGGATCGTGCTTCTCGAGCTGCGACAGCATGAAGTTCAAAAGCACGGTCTTGCCGGCGCCAGACGGCCCGCAAACAAAGGTGTTGCCGAGATCGCCATAATGAAAATTGAAGTAGTACGGCGACCCTGATGCCGTCTTGAGCAGGGCAACGGCCGGCCCCCATTCATTGCCGTCCTTCTGGCCGATCGGATAGGAGTGGAAGGGTGACAAGGCGGCGAAGTTCCGCGACGTGATCGCGCCGGACCGAGCGCGGTAGCGGAAGTTGCCGGGCAACTGCGCCCACCAGGCAGCCTCGAGGCCAAGATCCTCGCGCGCGACGACCGCGCCGCCGCTGGTCAGGCTGGCGCGCGCCTTGGCGAGATTGTCGGTCAGTTCCTTCACCGAGGAGGCGAAGACGGAAAGCGTCAGATGATGCTCGCCGAGCGCGAACCGATTGGACTCCAGATTGTCCATCGCCTCGTCCAGCTCATCGATCTGCGAGGCCGCCTTGTCGCCGCTGCTGACCATCTGGTTCTGCTTGCGGCCCATGATGACGCGGGCGTCCGCCTTCGAAGCGAAGGAGAACGACTGCGTGAGGATAATTTCGAAGGGGCTGGTGAGCGCAGCGTCGAGCATGCCGGTCCTGGTGCGCGCCGGATATTCCTTGAAACTCAGTATGCCCGCATAGCGGCTGGCGGCTTCGTGCCGGATCTCGATCGTCTCGCGGCCGACGATGATCCGGTCGGAGTAGATCGCCGACGCGATCCGACCCTCAGTCAGCGGAACCGATTCTCGCCGGCCGCCTACGATCTGGTGCAGCACCTCACTCGGCTCTGAGAACAACAGGCCGCCGGATTCGTAAAGCGACAGCAGGCGTGGCTCGAAGCGCTTCAGCGCCGCCGTGACTTCGGCGACCTTGTCGTGAAGCTGCTTCAGCGCTTCCTCGTCCAGTTCCGTCGACGTCCGGCGGGCGCGACGCAGGCGCGACAGCAGCTTTGCCGCCTTGTCTGCCGGATCGCGGGCCGGGGACCAGAGGATGGTCAGATAGAGGTCGTTACGGAACAGATCCTCGTCCACCATGCGCGCCCGATACTTGTCGTTGAGCGTCGCCGAGAACGGTGTGGTGAACATTCCTTCGGGATAGCTGTTGTCGCGACGGCGAATGAGATGGGTCCACACGGCAAGCCGCTCGTCGGCGATGTTCCGGTAGAGTGTGTTGAGGTCGCGATGAAGGGAATTGAGGTCGAGAACATCCGCGGTCTCGAACGAGACGCCTTCGAGCGCGACCATCACCATCAGCGCCCGCGAATTGAGCGCGATGGTCTGATGGTCGACATGGCGAAAATACGGGATGAAGGTCTGCGGATCGAGTTCGCGAGACCTGAGCGTGGCCAGGCTAGGCAAGATCGAGGTCCCTTTCGTCGAAGCGTCGGGCGAGTCTCAGCGGTGTCAGTGTCGCGCCGCCCCAATAGGCGCTGTTCCGGGACCGGCCACGCGTCTCCACCCAGGCCAGCAGGATGCGAAACATGTTGTGGTCGTGTTTGACGACAGCGCGGAACAACAGGTGGAAGGCCACGCCGACGAGCGCGTAGGCGATCGAGCCGGCAAGGATGTAGAGGATGGTGGTGAGCATGATGTTCACGCCCATGGCTTCCATCGTCACGCCGGCGATCATCGCCGGCCGGGTGCAGGCGATGAACAGCGTGTCTTCCTCGAGCGTCGGCCGCGCACTCGCCATGGCGTCAGCCTCCGACGATGGTGTTGACGAGCTCGGTGGCGCCGAAGATACCGCCGATGCCGATGATCCAGAACCCTGCTCGTCTCAGATCCATGTAGCCGAACATCCAGGCGATGCAGATCACGATCACCGCGATGGTAGCCAGCAGCTTGGCGATGTTGCCGGTCAGCATGTCGACGATGTTCTGCAGTACGGTTTCGATGCCGGCGGCTTGCGCGAACGCGGGCTCGATCACGGTCGTGACGATGGCCGCGGCTAGGACAGCGGAGGCGGCGGTCGATCGGATACGGGAATGGGAGGTCATTCACTCTGCTCCATTTGACTGTTCTGAAACACCAGGACGGGAGATCGCCGCCGCGCATTGAAGACATCCCAAGAGGGAGCCGAGGCTGCCTGGTCGGCTCGCGGATCGTGTGTCTGCTGTTTGGCCGCGACTTCGATGGCAGGAGGCTCACTATCCCCCCTCCCCTGCCCGCCATCTCCGATTTCGAGCGTCGCAAGGGATCCGCTCAGCCGCCTCGCCTCTTTCCTGACCTGCTCGTCGTACTTGACCATGTCGCCAACGGTGGGATCGCCTCGCCCATACCAGGATTGCAGCATCACCTGCCCCGCCCGCTTCGGATTGGCGCCGGCGTTAACGGCGAGCCGGTAGTATCCATCGAGGAGCGTCGCGGTGGCCCGAAGGTTGCGGCACGGATCGAAGGCGTCGGAGATCGACAGCTTCAGTTTTCGAAGCTCTTCCATGCCGATGCCACCGAGGCCGAGCTGGATGTCCTGCCCCTCAGCCGCCAGCGACGTGGCAATCTCGATCGCCTCCGCTTTCGTGGACGGATGCTTCGAAAGTGGCGGACCGCTGTTGATCCGGATGGCCAGCGGCTCGAACCGGCTTTCCAGGCTGACGACGCCCGCCAGCGTCTGGGCAGCGACTATGGGTGCGCAGGTCTGCGCAAGATCGGCGAAGAGAACTGGCATGGTCAGTACCAGACCCTTTGCTTTCCGACGCCGTCGATGGTCACATCGACAAAATGGGGCTGCGCTCGGACGTTGGGCCGGGACGTAACCTTGGCCATGCACTGAAAGCGGCCGTCCTGCCTTTGCCATCGCGGCGCCAGCACGGAAGTGTGATCGCCGTCGTCGTCATTGCGCCCGAATGAGCAGAAGCGCTTGTCAACGGGCTGGACAGAGGTCGAGACGCATGTGGCGACACGTTCGCCTGATCCGAAAGAGCTGGTGAGCGTATAGCCCTCGTTGCAGTAATACGGATCGTAGCCTGGGCGCGAACTCTGGAACCCAACGCCGCTGCATGTGGGAAACGAGTGGCCCTTGGCGAGCCAACGCCAGAGCTTGTTGATAGGCGGTCGGCACTCAGCGTATTGCGTCGCGCCGCCTGGATTGGAAAGGCACAGGATAACCTGGCATCCCCATTCATCAGCTCGCGCTTTACTGTCGAAAACGAGATAGAATGACGCTAGGCTGGATGCAGCGACGATTGCCCGTATGAGCGAGTTTCTCATGATCACCACCTTTCACGCGCGCAACGCTGGTCGGGACCGATCTGCGATTCCGATTCGTTATACTATCGAATATCTGATAGTTTAATCGATGACAAGCGCACGTAACGCGGAATGGCAGGACCAGCGGTTTTCGGCCCTCGCCCTGCAGGAGGTTTTTGACAATCCGGTCGAGGGAGAAACGCCGCAATCGCGGCTGAAGCAGCTCGGCATGATGACGGTGCTCTATATGATGCACCAAAGGGGCGAGAAGCTAACCCTTGCGAACATCAAAGAGGTAACCGGTATGACGCGCAACACAGTGAAGGAATCGGTTGATCCGCTGGTTGCGCGTGGCGTCCTCCAGGAAACGATCGTGAAAAATTCGGTGGGGCGAGGAACGGCATGGCAGTACGAGTTCGCCCCGGAAATCCTTGAGCGCCTTAAGCGCTCTTGAGCGCCGGTGTGGCAGGGCCAATCATCTGCCGCCGCGTGCTCGCTGCCCCGTGGGTGCAAGTGACGCCCGCCGGCGGTGCTTGCCGGCCTATGATCGACTTGACCGTCCACCAGCTCAACTCGAACGCGCTATCGTTGAGGCAAGGCTAACGGAAATCAGCAGGGGGGCGTTCACGATTGGTTCAGGGAACATTTTAGCTAAGTTGAATGTTTCATTTCAATGACGAAATTGTCCGATCTCGGGCCATCGATATCCGGGAAGCGAACTGACAAGCTCAGGGCGCGCGACTATGTGACCAGCTATGTGTGTCCGGTCTGTGGTCAGGTGGTTGATATGACCGACCTCAGACAGCTCGTATGGCACCGGCAGTCCAAGCATGAGGCGCTGGTTATAGACGAATAGCCGGTCTGTTCGATGTTCTTGCTCATTGGAAAGAAGAGGCCGAATCGTCTCGGCAACCGGCCTCTAAAAGCCCGCAGCGCCAAAGTCTTGGGGATACGCCTGTTCCGGAGAGCCAGCTGCTGGGCCCACAGGGCGGCAAAGTGTTCGAGCTGGCCGATATCGAAGCGGCAGCGCGTAAGAAGGCGTATGGCGGAAGCCAACCTGGTCTGTCCGCTAGCGGTTGAAGCCGTGATGCCGTCGCGCTGATCCCTCCCCTCCCTCGCGAGAAAGTCGCCGCGCAGCGACTGGGATCTACGCTCCGTTAAGGTCGAGAGTGTGTGCTAGTTCGGACGGATGGCTGGCTTCCTATAGCCATTGCCGGCGGGTCTGCGGTTGTCCCGTGCAATCCACTTCCGGCGGCAAAGCATAGGGCGCGCCGAGACACCAGCCAGGGCTCAACTTAGGACCGCCTTACAGCGCGGTGGTTCGCTTCCTGAGGACGCTATCCTCGGCCAGAGGCTATGCCCTGCTGCGGGCCTCTCGTCAGTACCCAAATTCCTCGGAATGCGGCGACAGGTGGCAGGGCAGCCAGGGTTCCTTCCCCGCATTTTTTCACCCAGCAGTCACAGCCGGCGCCTCGACGTAAGGCGCATTTGCCTTAGCGTGGCAGGATTCGAACGGCTCCTGCCCGAGTTGCACGTGTACAACTGTGTGCCTTCTTGTAGGAGCACATGCAGATTCAGACCAGCTGCCCGCTACTTGCCGCGCTCATCGACCCGGCGTGGTGTAGGAACTGGCGGGATGGCGAGGAACCATCGCAAAGTGGCATGAAGCGCCGACCGCCTTCTTGGCGGGCCGCCTGAACTGTTGCTTTGTGGCCGGGGCAACTTTGCGCATGCGGCTGAACGACGTCTAGAGGCTGCCGTTGCGGGGTAAATCCTCGGATCGTCATGGTCGATGACGCGGGCAACATATTGAGGCGGAATTGCTCTCACCCGACGGCAATCCGCCCGCCTACGTTTAGCTTCGGACTGCCCGCTGCGAAGTTGACGGCGGCTCGGGTTTCTTGTTTTCGGGACTAGCAAGCACTGCTCTGCCGGAAGGTCGCTACGCGAGTTGCACGTGTACAACCAGCGTTCCATCGGGCGACCGCCAAGCGCCACTTTCGTTGTCGCGAACAAATCCGCATACGAAGCTGGCCAAATCGGCAAATGATCTTGCAAAGGTATCTCGCTTCCTCTGGCAAAGGGCAGATGGGTCCTGCACCGAGCAAACCAATCCCATACAGTTGCACATGTATAGCACCGCTGAGCCGCCCGCCGAAACACGGGCCGGTTCTAAGGCATTTCTCGGCTCAAGCCCAAGTGATGAGGGGGCGACCTATCGAAAAGTTGCACGCGTACAACCAATCAGAGCAGCGGCGACGGCCGGCAGGATACAGCGCGAAGCTCTTCCGTGCGGGGATGGCTCGAAATGGGCTACTAAGAGTAAACCCCAGGTTCTGCCAACTTACGAGGTCGATCTGCGGCGAGGAAAAGTTGCCCGCGTGCGACTGCCAAGGAGGCGGACGACAGCTTGGCCATGGTTATCCAGTGATACGTCTCTTCAGCCGCGGCATTGCCAAGGGGTGCCGCTCGTAGTCTCGTAACGTGGAGTCTGCGGCGAGAGATCTCGACGCCGAGGGTGCTTAGCGCCGGCAACGCTTGTTAATCGGGCCCGTCCAAGGAGTTGGCCGTGTTGCCGGCTCGGGGTGACTAGCAGTCGCAAGCAGTTGAGCAGCGGAAGGCGTGCCGCACACTCACAAAGCTCCTTGTGGCAAGCCGGCGACAACATTCGCGCGTGACGGCCTGCCCTAAATAGCCAGCAATGAAGTATGGCCGCACCCGTGCGGGCGTTATTATCAGCAAATTGCAAGCTCAAAGAGACTCATCTAGCACTGCGCCTCGTTAACCTTTTGGTAACCAAAAAGCGTTTGTCGGCAGTTCAGAATCAGTCCATCCTGATCAGCGCATTTCCTTCGCCCTTTGGCCAAAATGCGCAGATCGAGAGAGGGCCGATGTTGGAGAAAGTCAGCCAGAGCAGTCCACCAGGCGAAAGCCTCCGCGAACTCATTGCCGCGGACGCCACAGAACTGTCGAGGCAGTTGCAGGCGCACCAGGCGAGGATATTTCCGCCGACCTCGCAGAAGGGCATGCGCCTGTTCACCCCAGGCGAGGCCGCGGACTTCATTGGGATCCATGAAGGGTATCTGCGCCAGATCGTATCAGAGGGACACGGTCCGCAGCCGCAGGCGAACGGACGGCGCTTGTATTCGGTGGAAGACATCGACCGCCTTCGCCAGGTGCTTGACGAACAGAACTCAAAGGGACCAGGGAAATACATCCGTCATCGCCGGGGAGGGGAGAAGCTTCAGATCCTCTCCGTGATGAATTTCAAGGGCGGCAGTGCCAAGACCACTACCGCCGCCCACCTTGCTCAGTTTCTTTCCCTGCGCGGCTATCGGGTGCTGGCCATCGACCTCGATCCGCAGGCGAGCCTGTCGGCGATGTTCGGCCATCAACCCGAACTGGATGTCGGGGCCAACGAGACCATCTATGGGGCGATCCGATACGATGAGGATTGTCGCAGCATCCTCGAGATTGTGCGCTCGACCTATACGCCCAACCTGCACCTTATCCCTGGCAATCTCGAACTGATGGAGTTCGAGCATGAGACGCCGAAGGTGCTGGCCAGCCGGCAGCCAGGCACGATGTTCTTCGCCCGGCTTGGGGAATGCTTGGCCGAGATCGAAAGCGCCTATGACGTCGTCGTCATCGACTGCCCGCCGCAACTAGGCTTTCTGACGCTGTCTGCCTTGTGCGCGGCCACGGCCGTCATCATCACCGTGCATCCGCAGATGCTGGACGTAATGTCGATGTCCCAGTTCTTGCTCATGACTTCGGATTTGCTGAGCGTCGTAGAGAACGCAGGCGGCAACACGGACTATGACTGGATGCGCTACCTGGTTACCCGGTTCGAGCCGAACGATGGTCCGCAAAGCCAGATGTCCGGCTTCATGCGATCGATTTTTGGCAATCGCGTCCTTGAAAACGCCATGCTCAAGTCGACAGCGATTTCCGATGCCGGGCTGACTAAGCAGACCCTTTACGAAGTCGAGCGCGGACAATTCACGCGCGGTACCTATGATCGTGCCCTGGAGAGCCTGACCCTTGTCAATGGTGAGATCGAGGAGTTGATCCGCAAGACATGGGGGCGGAAGTAATCATGGCCCGCAAGAACCTCTTCGAAGTGTCCGAAGCCAACAATGAGCAGTCCCCACCGGACGCCGCCGCCAGAACGGCGTTGGTGAGGCCGCTGATGGGCTTGGACAGACCTCTCAAGCCTGGTCGGCCGGTCGGAGCCATCTCGCAGTCGCTCGAGAGCATCAACTCGCGCGCACAGCGGGCTGAGGAAATCGAGCGTCGACTGTCGGAAGGCCAAGCGGTCGTTGAACTCGATCCCAACCTGATAGACCAGTCGATCGTAGTTGACCGCCTTGGTGTAAGCGATGAGGCGCAAGCGGGCCTGGTGGCTCAGATCCGCGAGCACGGACAACAGGTACCTATTTTGGTGCGGCCACATCCCAACGATGACGGCCGCTATCAGATAGCCTACGGTCACCGAAGACTACGCGCCATCAGACAACTCGGTCGGATGGTCCGTGCAGTCGTCAGGAATCTGACGGATGAGCAACTCGTTATCAGCCAGGGCCAGGAGAACAACAGCCGTAGCGACCTTTCGTACATCGAGCGGTGCTATTTCGCGGCCAAGCTCGAGGCTAAGGGTTTTTCACGCGACATCATCATGGCGTCGCTGGGCGTCGATAAAGCCGCACTCTCCAGGATGATTGCGTTGGTTGCCCGCCTGCCGGCGGAGATCATCGAAGCCATAGGCACCGCCGAGTCGTTCGGGCGCCAGAAATGGGCAGAACTCGCCGACCTGCTCGAGGAAAAGGGCAAGCGCGCCAAGGCGCTGAAGGCTATCCAGGAGCCTGGATTTGCCGAGCGCACCAGCGACGAACGCTTCCAGGCTATTCACGAGCTTATCAGGACCGCCGCAAGGAAGCCCGACCGGACGGTATGGACAGCCGCCAATGGATCGCGACTGGTCAACATCAATGACAGCGAAACGAAGATGACGTTCGCTTTCGACAAGCGCATCGAACCGGAATTCGCAAGCTTCGTGCGGGATCGCCTGCAGGCGCTCTATGATGAATTCCGCCAAAAGATAACGGACTAAGGAGCACTTAACCGCAAAAGAAAAAGGCCCCCAAGCGACTTACGTCGTGGAAGCCTCTCTCGTCTTGTAGCGAAGCGAGAATCGCATCTCCACGAATCACTGTCAAGAGTCGTAACCGTCGTTTTGGCGTGCGGATTTCTTTTGCCTTACGACAGGTGAAGGAAAATGCAGACTTATATTGCTACGACGCCCTTTGGGCGGCGGCCAATGTCGCTTGGCCAAATTTCAAGCCAGGCGAAGGCCAGGACGATAAATAGGGAGGCAAGCGTCCAGAAATGGCAGGTGTTTCAACACATCCGCGAAGCGCGGGACCTAGTCGGCGCTACGGACAGGGCGCTCGCCATTCTGAACGCTCTGCTGTCATTTCATCCCGAAACAACGCTCACCGGCGACGGAGAGCTCGTTGTGTGGCCGTCCAACGAGCAACTGATGGCCCGCGCCAACGGCATGCCGGCAACGACGCTGCGTCGCCATCTGGCGGTCTTGGTCGATTGCGGCCTGATCATTCGCCGCGACAGCCCCAACGGCAAGCGCTTCGCGCGCAAGGGCAGGGGAGGGGAGATCGAGCAGGCCTATGGCTTCGATCTGGCGCCGATCGTGGCACGCGCGGACGAGTTCAGGGATCTCGCTGAAGCGGTCCAGGCCGAGAAGAAGGCCTCTCGCGTTGCCAGGGAGCGCCTCACGCTGCTGCGCCGCGACATCGTCAAGATGATCGACGCCGGCATCGAGGAGAAGGTGCCCGGCAATTGGGGCCGCGTGCTGCAGGCATACCAGGTGATTGTCAGCCGGCTGCCGCGCACGGCCTCCCGCGAGCTCGTCGAGAGCGTCGGCGACGAGCTCGATGACCTTTGGGCTGAAATCCGTGACACACTGGAATCATTTGCGAAAACACAAAATCCGGACGCCAATGAGTCCCATTCCGGCGCGCACATACAGAATTCAAATCCAGACTCCCCCTCTGATTTTGAAAACAGCTCAGGAAAATATGAAGAAGCGGCAACGTTTGTGGAAACCGAGAACGTACGCAGCCTGCCGAAACGGGATTTGCCCTTGGGCATCGTGCTGGATGCCTGCCCGAACCTGCGCGAGCTGGCCCAGGGCGGCCAGATCCGCCACTGGCGTGATTTTCTGGCCGCGGCGGAGGCCGCCCGGCCGATGCTCGGCGTCAGCCCCAGCGCCTGGAAGGATGCGCTCAAGGTGCTGGGCGAGCAGCAGGCCGCGATTACGCTCGCCGCGATCTACCAGCGCAGCGCGCAGATCAACAACGCCGGCGGTTATCTGCGCAGCCTGACAGAGCGCGCCAGGGACGGAAAATTCTCGACCTGGCCTATGGTAATGGCGCTGCTCAGGGCCAAGCTGGATAACGGCAAGCCGGAGGAATCTGCCGGGAAGGGGCATGGCGCGCCGCAAGCGAGCCGTCCGCCGAGCGGCGAAGGTCTTCAGGTGTCGGACGCCCTGCGCCGCAGCCTGGAAAAGCCGAAATGGTGATGTGTTGCGCGGAAAGGTCGATGCAAGGAACCTTGGTTTACGGCAACGCTTCATGGATAGGGCCGGGCAGGGGCCCGTGAGCCGCCTCGACGCAATGAAGCAGGAGCTTTGCATCATGCTTCGTCAAGCAGCGCCCGGCCCAGATCCTGCAGGGGCATCGCTTCGATTCCATGCTGGAGCGGAAAACGCTCCGATCCCGGAAAGACGACGATGCGCCGCTCCGGAGCAAGGTCCTCGCAGGCCTGATGGAAGCCTTTTTCCACCTTTGGCGTAAGGCTTCGCTTGATTTCGATGGCCCAGAGGCGTTGGCCCGGCAATGTGAGCAGCAGGTCGATCTCCGCGCCCGCGGCCGTTCGGTAGAAATTGCTCAGCGTGCCGGCGGGGGCGGTCGCGGTAAGGGTTTCGATCACGAAGCCTTCCCAGGAGGCGCCGGCCACCGGATGTCCAAGCACGTCTTCCTGTGTCGCAAGTCCAAGCAGCGCATGGGTGATGCCGCTGTCGCGGACATAGACGCGCGGGGATTTGACCAGGCGCTTGCCCACATTGGCGTGCCAGGGTTCCAGCCGGCGAACCAGGAGGAGATCGACGAGCAGGTCGAGATAGGACGCGACTGTCTTGCCGTCGACGCCGAGCGCGCGGGCGAACTCGGCGGCGTTGAGCAGGCCGGCCTGGTGGTGCGCCAGCATGGTCCAGAAACGGCGCAGCGTCTCGGCCGGGATGCGCGGGCCGAGGAGGGGGACGTCACGCTCCAGATAGGTGCGGATGAAATCCTGCCGCCACCGCTGACTGGCCCGGTCGGTGGCGGCCAGGAAGCTGTCGGGGAAGCCGCCGCGCACCCAAAGCGGACCAAGGTCGGCGGCGCCGACTTCGAGACCGTCGATCGGCCGCATTTCGAGATAGGCGATGCGGCCGGCAAGGGTCTCGCCTGACTGCTTCAGGAGGTCGATCGATGCCGATCCCAGGAGCAGGAAGCGCCCGGCTTTCCGACCGGCGCGCCGGCCGCGGTCGATCAGCCCGCGCAGGTTCTGGAACAGGTTCGGCAGCCGGTGGACCTCATCCAGGATGACAAGCTTATTCTCATGCTCGCTCAGATAAAGCTCCGGTTCGGCGAGCCGGGCGCGGTCGGCATCGGATTCAAGGTCGAGGTAGATCGAAGGCCGCCTTTCGGCTATTTCGAGCGCGAGCGTGGTCTTGCCGACCTGACGCGGCCCGAGCAGCGCAACGGCGGGCATGCTGTCCAGCAATAGGGTGAGTTCGGTCGTGATGCGGCGCTCGATCATCCTTGCAATTATGGAGTGCAGTTCCAGATTTGCAAGGAAAAACGCACCAATGCGGGGCGCTAGAGTCCGCTCGCCTTGGTGAGATTGACCCGGAACCGATCGCGCCGGCGCTGGTACTTGCGGGTCATCTCGGCGCTGCTATGGCCGAGATGCTTCTGCACATAGCGCTCGTCGACCTCGGCCGAGGAGGCGAGGCCAGATCGTAACGAGTGTCCGGCAAACAGGTTTTCCCGCTGACCTTCCGGCAGATCGCCGCGCACACCGGCGGCCAGCGCGGTCCGCTTGACCAGGCGGGCGACCTCCTGGTCATTGAGCCGATCGGCGCCGACCGTCTTACCCTGGCCGGTGACGCGCCGGAAGAGGGGACCGTGGGCGACGCGCGCGAGCTTCAGCCAGGTCCCCAGCGCCACGACCGGGCATGTGGCGTCTGTCGAGCCGCGGCCGACCTCGACTTCGCGCCAGCCGGTCTTGCCGCGCAGGGTGACGAGCAGGCCCTTGCCGGGAAAAAACTCGACCCAGCCGCGGCCGTCCTCGGTCTGGTCGCGGCCGCAATCCAGGCCGACGACTTCTGAGCGGCGCAGGCCGCCGGCGAAGCCGAGCAGCAGCATCGCCCTATCGCGCAGTCCGCGGAGGGTGCCGCGCTCCAGCGTCTCCAGCATGGCGATCAGATCCTCCGGCAGGATCGCCTCCTTCTGCCGCGGTGGGGACGCGTGTGTGTTGCGGATACCGGCCATGACGGTGGCGATGTGGCGGTCCTTCCTGTCGAGCGGCTGGCCGCGTTGCGCATAGTTCCAGGTCAGCGAGGACAGCCGGCGCTCGATCGTCGACACGGATTTTTTGTCCCCCGTGGCCGCGCCTGCAGTGGTGCCGGAGGCGAGCGCGGTGATGTACAGCCCGACCATCTGCGGATCGGGCGGCAGCGTCGAAAAGCCCTGGCGGCGGCACCAGCTCGCAAAATGCTTCCAGTCGGCGGAGTAGGCGCGGCGGGTGTTGGCCGAGCTCGCCGCCTCGACATAGTCGCGGGCGCGGCCGGCGAGTGCGTCGAGATGCGCCGGCAGGCGGGGATTGGCGACGGCGGTAAGCGGGGAGGGAGCTTCGGCCGACAGTTCTTCCGGCGTCGTGCCCATCGCCATGACGAGGTCGACGATGTCGGGCAGGTCGCCGGCGATCGGCGCGTCGGGCTCGGCCGACACCCTGGCGTCCGGAATGTCATCTGCCGGCCCCGTGCTGTGGGGCGCTCCGGAGCCTCGCTCGGCGTGATTTTTGGGCTTTTGCTCGACGAAAACGGCCATTTCTTATATAAAGAGCAAAACGAATGATAAGGCAACATTATCATTCGTTTTAGATGGATGACAGGCTGTGCGTTTCGGCGTGAAAATTATGGCGCAAAGCGCACGGGCACTTTACCCTCGAAAGCATGATTCGCCTCGATCCCCTAACTGCCAGTCCATTGCCCGCCAACCCCGCCGCGCCGCCGGCCGTCCCAGCCTGGGCACTGGCAAACTACGGCGCGTCGAACGACATCGACGCCGCCTTCCGGGTCGGCGCCGCCCTGGCTTCGCTCGACACGCTTGCCCGCGCGCAACCCGCCTGGGCCGGCGCCTGGCGCCAGCGGATGGCGCTCAAATGCGCCGCCGCTGGCATGCGGCTCGCCGGCCGCGCCGAGGACGAAGCCGCACTGCGCGACGCCTGGCTTCTACGCGCGGATGGCGCCGATCCCGGCCCCGCCGGCGCCATTTTGGGCGCCTGGCGCCAGCTGGTGCTGCAGCCGCCGGCGGTCAGCGCCGATCGGCTGGCAAAAGTGGCCGAGATGCTCGGGCTCGCCTGGGGCAATGAGGCTCTCACCGACCTCTGCACGCAGATCGAGGAACTGGCGGGCTCCCAACGCCCGGCGCCGTTCGCCGCCGCGACGATCGCCGCCCGCGTCGTCGCCATGCGGCCCGATGCCGAGCTGTTTGCCTGGTGGCTGGCCGACCTGGTGCTGGCGCGGGGCTTGCGCTGGCCGCGGCCGTTGCCGCTGATGATAGCCCGGGCTTTTGGCCCGGTCTTCCGCGCCGAGGCCGGCGGCGGCATGCGCATCCGACCCGGGCAAAAGGGTTTTGAGCGCGCGGTCTGCGTCGCGCTGGTTCAGGGAGCGGCCGAGGCTTGTCGGTTGGCGGCCGAGTTGTCGCGCCGCGCCGAAAGGCTTCTGGCGGTGGCGCCAAAACTGCGCGCGAAGGGCGCCGGCGACGTGATCTTTCTGCTGCTCAGCGAAGACGCCGTTTCCGGCTCGCTGACCACGAAAAGCTTGTCGCGCTTTGCGTCACGGCGGCTATTCGAGCGGCTGCTGCAACTGGATGCCGTTCGCGAGCTTTCCGGCCGAACCGCCTTCCGGCTGTTTGGGCTGTAGCGATGAGCCAAGCCTCCGTCCGCCGCAAGCCGAACAACCAGTCCGCGTTGCTGGACACGGAACTCGAGCATTTGCCGCCGGAGCTGCGCTGGCGCGAGTGGATGGGCCGCGTCGAAGCGGTGATCTTTGCCGCCGGCGAGCCTGTGCCGCGCGAGGTGCTCGCGCGCGTCGTCGGCAAAAGCTGCAATCTCGATTTGGTCATCGACGACATCCGCGCCGAGCTCGCCGGCCGCCCCTACGAGCTGGTAGCGGTCGCCGGCGGCTGGCAGCACCGGACCAAGAAAGCCTTTGGCGACGTCATCCACGCCGCATTCGGCACGGCCGCGGGGGAGGGGACAAAGGAACTGTCGCAGTCGGAGGCGCTGGTGTTGATGTGCATCGCGTATTTCCAGCCGATCACCCGCGGCGAGCTGTCTTCGTTCTTCGGCAAGGAGGTGTCGCGCGATCTGATCGGCGTGCTGCGCGCGCAGGAGCTGATCGCCTCGGGGCCGCGCAGTCCGCAGCCGGGCGCGCCCTACACCTATGTGACGACGAAAAATTTCCTGTCGCAGTTCGGGCTCGACACGCTGCGCCAGCTGCCTGATTTCGAGGCGCTCGAGGACGCGGGGCTGCTGTCGAAGGAGAAGCTGCTGGCCGGCGACATCATGCCCGAGTTTTCGTCCAGCTATTGAAACGCCGATCCAGAGATCGAGAATGACTGTCCGGCGTGTAGCAACCGCCAGCAGTTGCGTGCTCGAATGTATGGGCGTTTTTCGGACAGGGCAGTTCAGGGCAGAGGCGCTCGAAAGTCTCGAGACAGCGAGCGCTCAATCTCATCGGCAGAGTCGGCCTGCGCGAGATGACCGGCAGGGGCGGGCGTGGTGATTTGAGCGCCATGAGGTGGCGACCGACTAACCGCCGCTAGCGGCGGGGGATCCGATGACGCCTCTTGCCTCCGTTAATGATGCGAGATGCATTATGGCCGTCGCGGCCGTCAGCCTTCTTTTTTCTCCACCTTTTTCTTGTCGGCTTTCTTGATCATGTCCTTGATGCCCTCGCTCACCTTCATGCGCCTGGCATCCTCCGCCGTGTAGGCGATATCGAGTGTGTCGCGGGGATTCCAGCGGCTGTAGTCGGGCTGCGCCAGCCCATAGTGTCGCCGCAGGTCGGCGGCGAGGTCGAGGGCGTAGAGGCCGACGCGGCCGTACTGGTAGCGCCTTTCCTCCCAGACTTCTTCCCAGTTCGGCGGCCCCGAGTGCTCGGTGAAGGCGGAGATCGTGCTGTCGGCGGCAGCGATCTCGTTGGGCAAGGACAGGGTCCGGTACATCAAGGCCGCGTCCATGGTTTTCCAGTCGAGGTCGGCCGGGAATTCCAGTCCAGGGGCGTCGACCTGCGGGGTCAGTTCGCCGTCGACGTACTCGCCCTGGTCATGGATCACGTCCACGCAGTGCAGCACGAACGGATCCAGCGTGCAGACGACCCTAGTCGCCACATAGGTGGCGTGCCTGGCGCGCTCCTCATGGGAGTCCCTGCCAACGGTCAGCCGATGGTTGAAATAGGCAACCGCAATGGTGCCGATGGTCGTCGCCACGGCGGTCATGATGGCAAGCGGCCAGCCCGTCAGCACGGAAACGGAAGCGCCGCCGGGCGTACCGCCTGTCGACTGCGCGGCCGCGTGTATCGACGACAGCCCTGCCGCGAGGATGAGCGTTGTTGCGGGGACGATGACCATCCAGCTAACCCTGACCATGTTCCTCATGAGGAATGCGCCCGTCTAGCCGGCCGTCTCAGTCTGAGGACGAGGTAAGCGAGCATCCCCGCGGAGATGCCAAGCATGGCGAACTCAACACCCGTCTCGAACGACCATGCGAGCGCGCCGAGCGGTACCGCCGACGAGCTTGGGGCCAGCCCCGGAGTCATGAACGCCGCCGCCAGCCATGTAGCAGCCGCCGCTACGAAGAGAGCGAGGGCTGTCGCCAGGACGAAGCCCAGCGTCCCGAGCAGGACCCCTGGCCGCATGCGCTGTGCGAGGTAGGCGGACACTATGATGCTGGCCACGGCGACGGCTAGGTTGAACGCGACGTAATGGTTCATCAGTGCGGCTTCGAATTCCTGCATTGCTTACCCCCTCCGATTCTGGCCGACGCGCTAGGTGTCTAGCATGTCCCAGTCATCGCCCATGACCCATCGGAGCGCTGACAGCTTGCCGTTGACCATTCCCCACTCGAAGTCGACGGGCCAAGGTGATCCAGGCGACCTCTTCCTCTGTTTTCCGGGCGGCTTCCAGTGCGCCTTTCCAGATGCTGTCAACAATGACCCGGCTGTTACGGCTATGGGGTTCGGCGGTTTCCCATTCCGACTTCGTGACCACCTTCGTGTCTCCGCGCTCCACTTGGACACGCAGGTTCCAGTGGCGGTTGTACCAGACTTGGCGCTCCAGCAAGCGCGCGGTCTCAAGGATTTCCGATAACCGCCGCGGCTCATCCGTCCACGATAGCTCTTCGTCTACGAACTCGAGATAGTCAGCGTGCTCAGACTTAAGAAGGTCGCTCAGCGACGTCCAGTAAGTCGAGTGAGGCCCGTCGAAGAGCGAGGCGATGTCTGGATGGGGGTCGCGCTGGTCGCCGTCCGGGTCGCTGAAGTCGCGGGTATTGTGGGATACGAACGCGACGCGCTGCCCCTTCGCCGTGGCAGTCCTCGCCAAGTCGGCGTAGGTCTCAATGAGGATCGCGTCGCCGACCGAGTTCTTGGAACAGTGGTACGGCGCCAGCCCGGCGATCGCGCGTTCCGTGACCCGTTGCTTGATAGCTTTGGTGGTCGCCTTGCTCAATCCGTGCGTCAGCAGCCCTTCTATCCATTCGATGGAGTCGTTGACGGCCTCGCCCTTCATGGCAATGCGCTGGTCGACCTCGTTCAGGGAGTGCAGTGTCTCCTTCTTGTAGTCGTCCTCGGCGAAGCGGTCGACCGCTTCGCGGACCAAGCGGAAATGGGCTTGCAGGCTGCGACGCGCGTCCTCGGCGACACGGGCCTTGTTGCGAGCGAACTCTGTTTTGACCACGTCCGGCACGAAGAAGTCTATCTGTCGCCCGTCGAACAGCTCCTTCGCTGCAAGGATCAAGGACTGCTGTCTGTAGTCCTTGGCGAGATCAAGCCACACGCACGTGTCGACCAATATTCTGAGCATCGTCCACGCCCCCCAAAAAGCGATCAGCGTCGCGGTTCGATCCAACGCGTGTAGCGCCTGCGCAGGGCGCCGTAGTCAGGCTGCTGCACTTCTCTCGGCCTGACCACCTCCTGCGGCGCGACGGTGTATTCGATGCCTGACTTTCCACTGCAGGCGAGCTGCAGGTTGCGGATGAACAGGCTGACGTCGCCGAAATAGTTCGGGTAAGTGGAGACCAGCTTGTCGATCTTGTCCACCTCAACGAGGACGACCTTCTCCTGGCTTTCCCCGGCCTCGATCGCCCTTTCGGCGATCTCGAGGGCGCCCGTTGCGGAGAAGGTCCCCGTGTACGTCTCGATCTTGACTGTGTGATCCGGCCTGTACCGCAGGAGGTAGTAGCGGCCGCGGTCATGGCTAAAATTCTCGGCGAAGTGGGTGGCCGCCTTGATGTTCTCGAGCGTGCTCACGGCGCCGAGCCGTGCATTGAGGTCCTTCAGCTCCTTGATGCGCTCTGCCCGATCCGGAACCCCGGTCGGAAGCGGGCTTCGCTCCACTTGGGCGAACTCGGCGGAAGCCAGCTCGAACAGACGGAGCCAGTCGCCGTCTCCCTTATGATGCTTCAGGTCCTGATTGCGGTAGAGACTGACGGCCTCGATGGCGGTCGCCCACGAGTGCTGAAGGCGCGTCCTAACCTGCAGTTCTATGCGCCGACCGGCAAAGGACTCGTCCTCCTTTCTTGCGGGCGTGAATTCCATGGAGAGATGGTGGCTGCGGTAGCCATCGCCCTTGGGTTTCTGGATGTAGTCCCATTCCTTGCGAATGACATGCGGGGAGCGCTCGCGGACGCGTTCGACGAGCCGGTTTACCCCATCGATGTCGTTCAGGATCGCCCGGCACCCGCCGAGATCCTGCATCTGGTCGAGCCGGATCGTCGTATCGGCGAGCTTACGCCTGATGGACGACATCCGCTTTGGCCGTGCGGCCATGTCTCCGCGGATGGAGGTCTGCCGCATGGCAATCCGCACTGAAGCGCGGATGCTGCGCATGGGGTAGATGTGGGAGTCACGCCAAGAGTTCGCTACCGAGAATATGCCGATGGCTTCAGCATTGTTTTGTGGAGTGAAGTACACTGGACCAGCCAGGCTTTTCCCGGCTGCCCGCACGTCATCCATGCTGTATTCGAGCCGCGGATACTGCGACATGGGCCGAATCATTTATGGTTGAATCCACTCGACTGTACGGTTTTCTATCCTGCAGTCCAGCGTGGCGCAGAAGTCGTTCAAGGTTGATGGGGAAAGCGTGACATTCACCGCCGAAGACGCCGCTGAACTCAATCGGCTGATTGGCCGCGGGCTGAACAACCTGACGGCAATGGCCGTGATGGATGGAAAGCTCGACGAGGGATTCGAAGTCGCCCAGGCGGAGATAGGGCGGAAAGCGCAGAAATGGGGCAAGGGGCGTAAGAACATCCCGAAGGCTCTCGTGCCGGGATGGGATTGCGATCCCGCCAGGATCTATCTAGCCTATGACGGCAACGACCCCGACGACCGTCCCGCCAGCAACTTCGCTCTTATCGAGGCTGATATGGCGGACATCCATCCCAAGCTGACCTACCAGGCGACCAGGGACAAAGACCCCTGGCACGTACGGTATAAATCTAAGAGCATCGAGATCGGGTATCGCTGGGTTCACGGGCTGCGCGTGTCTCCGCCTGTCATCGCAGAGCGCGAGGGAGAAATAGTCATCGTCGGCGGCATGCATCGCTACCATCTGGCGCATCATTACGGGGCCAAACGGATGCCGTTCTACGTACCGAAGTCAGAGCTGGCCAAGGTCCTCGAGCTGCTCCCCGATGCGACACTGCGCTTGGAGGAGTGACACTCCCTCGGGGCCGTTGATCGGTCCTGTGTAACGGTTCCGGCTACTTTACGAAGTTATCTAACTTGACGAACTTGCGTCTTGTAACCAAATTGGTGACAGCAAGAAGGAGGTTGTCACCATGGCCGCTTCAAAACGAACCAATCATGGCGAAACCGCGTCCCATGCGGGAGTAGCCACAATGAGTTTCACGACGAAACTGCCGGCACAGGCGGATTTCAAGAAGGTGCTGCTCGAACGCTACCACGAAGCCATCGCGCGCAGTCGCAAGATCGGCCATCGCGTTTCATTCCGGGTTGACGTCGATCCAACTGCCGGCGCACAGACGATATCGCCGGTCGAGGAACAACCTGTCGCTTTGGACGATGCGTTTCCCGTCGAGGATACAGCTAAGCCGGATGCCGAACTTGAGGCGGCCCTTGCGGCGGCGCGTGTGCGCGGCCGCAAGCGTGTCGCCGAGATTGTCGCCGGCGAGGACATGCTGAGCGCAGATGCCTTTGCCAGGCTGCTCGGCACGTCGCGGGTGACGGTCAATGCAAAGCGGCAGAGCGGCCAGGTCTTGGGGATCGACGGCGCCAAGCGCGGCTTTCGCTTTCCTGGCTGGCAACTCGACCAGGACGGACGGCCGTTCGGCGCATTGCCCGCGCTCCACGCGGCATTGGGCAACAGCGCCTTGGCGGTCTACCGGTTTTTGGTATCGCGTCACGGCGCGCTCGATGGACGGACAGGTCTTCGCGCTCTTCAGCAAGGTGACGATGCCTTGGTGCTGGCCGCCGCGGAAGGTATGGCCAGAGGCGACTTCGACTGAATGCCTGGCGCTCCACCTCCACCCGATTTCGAGCGAGCAGAGCTTGAAATCGAGACCATACCGCCGGGCCGCACATTTGGGCGGATCTACTGGGGTGCATATCCCGATCCCCTCGGGTACGGAAAGTCGCCAAGCCGTTTCAGCGATCCGCGGCGCCGCGTCGACGCAAATCGCTTTGGTGTCTTCTACCTCGGCGACTCGTTGAAGGTGTGCTTCCTCGAGGCCGTGCTTCGCGATCGACGCGAGGGACTTGTAGACGACCTTCCGATCGACGAGGTGGAGCTGACCCAACGGCGCTATGCGGAAGTTGCGACCACGGCGGAGCTTCGCCTGGTCGACCTCAGGGGCGACAATGCCGTCAGGATGGGGGTGCCGACCGATGTCGTTCGGGCACAGCGGCAGAATTTGGCGCGCCGGTGGTCGGTGGCGTTTCATGAGCACCCGGCTCAGCTTGACGGGGTCATCTATCCATCCCGCCTCAACGGCGCGACCAATCTCGCGGTCTACGATCGGGCAGTAGGAAAACTGCGGCCGACCCGCGTGACGACGCTCCTGGGCGCGCTTGGGTTGGCTCAAGTTTTGGAGAACTTCAATGTCGGGTTGGCGTGAGCGGGGCAGCACGCGCAATGTCTGGGCGATTTCTAGAATCCAACGACGCGCCTATGCGGTCGCTGATATACGGCCAGCGTGAGACAATCGTAAGTGTTGCTGAATGATTCAAATAAGAAAACGTGGGCCTCACCGTTCCGATCTGAAAAGACGATCTCCGCCGAGCCGAGCGGCCCTGCCTTGCTGGGTCGACAATAGGAAGCGATGCCGGCCTGAAGGTGATCGACAGACAGACTTTCAAACATCTTGCGATAGGCAGGCGATTCGATGACGTAACGGACCGCTTCTCCGCCGCTCCGTTTAGGAAAGTTGGGATTCGCACCGATTAGGCCAATCATGGGCAGGTTGCTGTGGGCGCTTTCGATAAAGCGCCAGAAAGTGGTTGTGAAGGTGTTGCCAAAGCACGCTTTTAGCGAACGCACCGTATCCAAGTCTGGAGAAGAATCATTGGCCGCGACGAGAAATCTCGTCTGAAGAAAAAGGAGTTGGCCGGCGGCATAGTTGGCCTCGGCCTCGATTTGCGCATGGCAGCTTGGCGTGACGGTCTGCTCATGATCGCCAAGCATAAGGTCGGCGTGCCAAGGCAAAAGGCTGTGGCCAACCTCGTGTGCTTCATTCCAACGCTGCTTCGCGTCCGGCTGTGATCTGTCCAGCAGGATCCGTCGGCGGTCAGGCAGATAGAGCGCGCGGAGATCAAACTTCCTAACTGCTTCCAGCAGTAGGCCGGGGCGCTTAAGAACTTGCGCCCCGGCAATCGTCAGTTTGCTGATTTTCTCCCGAAGGAAGCCGTCATCTGTAGTGGAGTAGTAGGCACGGTCGAGCTTCAGCAGATCGCGGACGTCCTGGAGCCGCAAAGGCGGTTCCGGATTGCCAAGTCCGCGTAGGACTTTGTTGACCTGGCTCTCGATGTCAGATGCCGTTCCGCGGCTGAGGATGATATTACGCATCGGATCCTATTGTCTGGCCAGATAGGCGACGAACTCCTCGAGCGCCTTTTTCTCATCGCGTGACAGCTTTTGTGGCGACTCGCCCGAACGCGCCGCGAAGCGAAGAGCGTGCTCTTGCATTTCTGGTTGCGCGGATGTGTTCCCGGACAATTGTTGTAGTGCTTTGTTCGGCAGGTCAAATGCTTGTGCGAGCCGATAGACGGCCCTTGGTTCGGGGCGGAAATGCGCATCTCGCTCTATCCGCACGATGTCGGCGACATCGATCTCCGAGCGTTCGGCGAGTTTCTCTATCGTCAGCCCCTTACGTCGGCGCAGGCTCTCTATCAGAGAACCAAACGCCAGACGGACGGCATCTATCGATTCGGACGCTACTGACGCTTCAGCCTCAGGGGCAGGGTCTCGGGCAAGGGCCCCGGCAGCGATTTCGTGGTCGCCTTCCAGTTTGACTCTGCGTTCGAACCACTCCTTTGTGATTGCTAGTTTCATGGGTTTTCCTAACCCGAGAGCGCATCAGCCTGGCTTGATGTCATCTCGAAGTATCTAAGATTTTCGTACGTGCCATCGATACCAAGATCGGTCATGCCGCAATTTGCGTAGAAGGTCTCCGATTGGGGCAGAGAGTGCAAACCGATGCGGCCATGGAAGCCTAGGTCTCGGCTGTGTTCTATGGCGGCTCGGATCATGGTGATTCCAACACCTCGATACCGCGGCTTCGAAGCGATGTTCGGGCGGTTCCAAGGTGCGGTCTCAACATAATCGACATAGGCAAGATGCTTGCCGGCCTGCTCCGGAAGTCGGCAGAGGCTGCGAGCGGAATTCATCTGCATGAGGCCTTGCAGTTGGCCCTCACACATGATTGCAAATGTTTGGAAGGCGAGCAGTCCGTTGATGCGGTCCACCTTGTCTCGCCAGTTCCAATGCCAGCTCTGAGGCCAAGTCTGTCGTGGCTGACCTTGGTCGATGAGTTGGCGGATATGGTTGATGATCTGGGGTATCCAGTCCGTCTCAACCGCTCTCAGATGAAGTTCATCGATGCGGTCCAGGAGCTCAGCGGCCACCGGTTTTCCGGTTCGCTGGTCGTTGAGGAAGACTGGATATGAAGCCATTTAGAGCACCATAAGTTCCGCCTTCTCCTTCTTGGTTTCATCCTCGAAGAAGAGTTTTCCACCTTGTTGAAGGCGCACGTCGACCAGCTGATACAGCCTAAGCGCTTGGCGAAGCACTGCCGTCTTTGACAAGTCCTTCTTGTCACAGAGATCCTGCAGCACCTGCATTTCGGCATCGGTGAGGTTGAGTGTCATTGTCTTTTTCATGGGGCACTCCCGGGATTGCGAACTCCCCAAGATTGGATTTTTTAGCGAAATAGTCAACAGAAAAAATTCAACAAGCGGCTATTGATTAGCTAAAAAATAGCTACTATTTATGGATCAGGCATGGCGGTGGTCGCTGTTGCCAAAATGGAGTCCTCGCAATGTCAGACCATATTTCCCCTCAGGGGCACCGTGCTTTCGACATCAAGATCGACGGCAGCCCGTTTGTGTTCCATGACTCGATCGTCACCGGAGATCAGATCCTTCAGAAGGCAAAGCTTTTTCCCACGGATGAGCATCTTCTCTTCCAAGAGCTCGCGGATGGGCAGCTCGAAGAGATCCGGCCCGACGAGAGCGTCGACCTTCAGCGCGAAGGCCGCGAGCAGTTCATCACCTTCAAGAGCGATCGCTCGTTTCGTTTTGTCCTTGATGGCCGCAAGTTCGAATGGGGCCTTCCCTTCATCACTGGCTTGCAGTTGAAACGGCTGGCTGGCGTCGATCCTCAGTCCTATGGCGTCTGGCTTGCTCAGCAGGTCGGCGACGACCGTCTGATCGGCAACACGGAAAAGGTCGATCTGCAGGGGAACGGAACCGAGCGCTTCTTCACCGGCGTTGACACGACTACCGAAGGCGCGGGAGCAGCAGTGCTCCCGCCCGAGGATCGTGAGTACCTGACCTCGCAGGCCATCGCTTTCGAGGAGCACGTCGAAGGCACTACAAAGGCAGTCGTGCTGAAAGCCTGGAGTCTGCCTGAGCGGCGTTTCGATGTCGGCACGGCCGACATCCTTATTCTCCTGCCCCCGGCCTATCCCGACTGTGCACCCGACATGTTCTACCTGACGCCCTGGGTTCGTCTTGTGGCGAACCAGCGCTATCCAAACGCAGCGGACCAGCCTCACATGTTTGCAGGCAAGCGTTGGCAGCGCTGGTCGAGGCACAACAGCGCCTGGCGCGCGGGGATCGATGGAATCTGGACCATGCTGCGTCGCATCGAGCGTGCGCTGGAGATCGCGGCATGATGACCGCTGACCTCATCTTAAGGGAACATCACCTCTCGACGTTGCAAGCCGAGTTGCTGCGTGCCGACGGAACAGAGCACGCTGCGTATGTGATCTTCGGAATCTCTCGAATTGGTGCGGACCCATTCACGCACAAGCCTCGCTTGCGCGTGATGGTCAAGGACGTGCTCGCCGTTAATGACAACGAGATTAAGTCGTCGGACCACCAGCATATCTCCTGGAGTACCGAACGTTTCGTTCAACTGCTCGCGCGCGCTGAACGGGAGGGCCTTCAACTCGGCATTGCCCATTCGCATCCGGCGGGATCAAAGCGCTTCTCCGCGCAGGACGACGCAAATGAAGCCGAACTCGTTCGTTTGAGCCAGAACCGCAATGGTGCCGATGCCATCTTGCCGAGCCTGCTCTTTACAGGAGACGGGTTTGCAGCGGGGCGCGTGTGGCTTTCGCCGACTTCGTTTATCAACCTCGGCTCAGCGAGAACGGTTAGCAGTAGCTGGCGAACGATCTCCTTCGACCAGGAAGGCTCGGTGGACAATCGGGCGCTTGCGCGACAAGAACTGGC
Organism: Mesorhizobium sp. CA4; assembly: GCF_020165075.1. Taxonomy (NCBI): domain Bacteria; kingdom Pseudomonadati; phylum Pseudomonadota; class Alphaproteobacteria; order Hyphomicrobiales; family Phyllobacteriaceae; genus Mesorhizobium; species Mesorhizobium sp. CA4. Next base: position 19,300 of record NZ_JAIUHK010000039.1, on the reverse strand, counting down.
TCTTGGGCCGGAGTTCAATCAGGTGATGCGCCATCTGCGCGTCGGGGTGGTCGGTGCTGGCGGCACTGGCAGCCCGTTGCTCCAACAGATTGCCCGCATGGGTGCCGGTTACATCGCGATCTTCGATCCCGACCACGTCGAGCATTCCAATCTCAACAGGCTCTATGGCGCGACGATGATGGATGCGGATCAAGGTAGCAAGAAGGTCGACGTTGCTCGGCGCGAGATTGACCGTATGGGCCTTGGCACCAGGGTCGCGACCTTCGATACCTGGATCGGGGGCACCGGATGTCGCGATGCATTGAAATCGATGGATCTGATCTTCGGCTGCACCGATGATCATGACGGCCGCTCGTTGCTAAATCGCCTCGCCTACTACTATTTGATCCCGGTCATCGACCTTGGTCTGGCCTTGCGTGTCACCGAGCGCCACGGGTTGACTTGCCTTGAGGCCGATGGCCGCGCAACAGTTCTTGAGCCCGGCTGCGCATGCCTTTTGTGCCGGCGTGTCGTTGATGCCGGCGTTGCGGCCGAAGAAGCGCTTCGAAGAAACGATCCGGTAGAATATGAGCGTCGCAAGGTGGAAGCCTATGTGCGCGGCGAAGGCAATCCGTCTCCAGCTGTGATCTCGTTTACGACTTCGGTCGCGACGATGGCCGTTGAAGAGATGATCCAGCGGATGAACCAGTTCCGCGGTGTCGACGGCGCCATCGCCAATCGGGTTCGCAAGTTCAACATGGCAGAAGACTTTCGGCCCGGTGCAAAAAAGGAGCCCTGTCGCGTCTGCGGGTCTGATCGCGTCCATGGCATCGGAGATGTTCAACCGTTTCTGGGGAGGGCAGGGTGATGCTGCGCAAGATTCTCGCCGCCTGCCTTGTTCGGCTGCATCTCGTCGAAAGACCGGACTTTTTTGTCGTCACTAGCATAGACATGCCCGCACCAAATGAGCTCAAGCCGGGCAAAGCCATCGTCGTTGGCCCGAGGCAAACGCCCAAATGGATGACGTTTCAATGTCCCTCGGGCTGCGGCACGCCACTTCTTCTTTCGCTCAATCCGAAACGTCGGCCTCGCTGGGCCGTAGCGTCTGACTGGTTGGCCAGGCCCACCCTGACCCCATCTATCCGGCGGACCGACGGGTGCCGGTGTCATTTCTGGATTCGAAAAGGTCGTGTAGAATGGTGTAAAGACAGCGGAAAAATCTTGCCGGAAAATTAGCAATTCTTGTTCCATACTTGGCCGGGCCGAGCTAGTCTCAACCAGATTCGGCCGAGTTGGGGGAGCAAATGCTTGCAGCAATGCCGTCGGAAACGAGCAGGCGACTCGAACTATTCCGGTTGGCACTGTCGCTGATAGACCGCGGCAAAAGCGAAATACCATCTCCGCTTTCAGTTCATTTTGACGATGTATTGCACCAAGCGAGAAAACTTTCTGATGATCCGAATGCGATCTCTCCAGGCATAAAGCCGCAAGCTGTGCAGCTTGCAAACGAGCTGCGCGTCTATGTGGGCCTGCGGGATGCCCTTACGGGGATCAACTCGATCGGGGATGTCAGTCAAGCCATTGCGCGTCAGGTGCTCCGGAATCTGGAGCCTGGAATTGCATCCCAAGACTGACCTTGCTCTGCTGACTGAAAGCTTATCGCAGCTCGCAAAGACTCCATACTTTAACCGAGCGATCGAAAAGCACGTTCAGGCGCTCATTGATGTTATTCGACACGTTGTCGGCGCCTCTCCTCCTTACGATGATGAGATCCTGAGATCTTTTGCGGATAAGGTGTGGACATGCCACCGGTATCTCCAGGGCTCCACAACGAAGGAGGCGCCCTATGAGATCGAATATTGTATGCGCCATGCGATTGGGGACTGGCTCCCGGATCCATGTCTGGTCACGACCGCGCTGACGGATGAAAAGGATTTCCACCTCAAACCCGGTGATCCGTGGGAATTCGTTTCAGCCGCCTTGGATCGATATGACGGGATCGTGCCTGAGGAAAAACTGATTTTCATTGGCGTGCCACGCATTTACAAGCACATGCCTCTATTCTGCGCGGCGCTCTATCATGAATTGGGCCATTTCGTAGACCTGACCCGCAACGTTACGGACACGACCCTCCTGCTTAAGCCTGCCCCGGAGGGCCTCACGGAGATTGTCCGCAATTATCGGCGGGAACATTTCGCCGACCTATTCGCCGCCTGCTATGTCGGCTCGGCAATTGTCGACAGTCTTGACGCGACCAATCCTCTCGGGCCCCGAACCTTTACCCATCCTCCAACGGTAGAACGTATCGACTTCATAAACGGCTTCCTGAAAGACGAGAAGTTGGACGATCTCGACATGTTCCAGGAGGCGCTTTCGAAGCTCGGCCTGCCGCCATTGCGGCAGAGATTCAAGGTACCATCTATTGAGAGCGCTTTTGACGACATCCGCCCCCATGTAGTCGAGGAGGCCGCAGAGCTGCACGGCCTCATGGCCGCTGGGTGGTCCTACCTTGGAAAGATCAAGTCTGGCGCTGGTCCACAGTGGACCGCCACAGGCAGCTCGTTGGAGGTGATTCGTATCGTGAACGATCTTACTGAAAAATCGATCCGAAACCACTCGATCCGTCACCTGTGGTCCTCGGGCTCAACATGATAAGAAGCGACATTCTGGGAAGGCTGGGGAAGGTTGGTCCAACCGGGCTTTGGATTGATCCGCTGTTGGATGAGGGTCAGATCGGTGAGGTAACTGTCGACCTTAGGCTCGGATACGACTTTCTCGTATCGATCGTGACACGGCGCCCTTTCATCGGGATTGTTCGCGATGATGAGCGCTTCAGGTCAATCCCATCTTATTTTCAGCCGACCCGCCGCGAGCTCGGCGACCGCTTCATTCTCTATCCCGATCAAGTCGTGCTGGCGACGACGCTGGAGTACATCGCACTTCCAAGCGACTGCTACGCCGACATTTTTACTCGAAGCAGCTTTACTCGCCTGGGCATTGGCCTCAGCACGATGGTTCATCCGGGGTTCCGGGGGTGCTTTTCGGTTGAACTGTTCAACCATGGAAATAATCCGATAGAACTGGTTGTCGGGGCAAAGATGTTCCAAATGCGACTTACCAAGCTGGCCGATGAAATGAAGTATGGTGGGATTGAGCGAAAATATTTTGGGAATGTCAGGCCAACACCCTCGCGCGCAGCCGATGACAATGATTTGCAACGCCTTTCCAATTTGTCGATCAGTCATAGACGCGAGTAAGAGCGCAATCGCAAACGCCAGTTCCCGTCTACCCGACCTCTCTTAGCCTCTTCAATCCAGCGTCCAAGAACTTTTTGACGAGCTCGTCACTCGCGGACATGAGATCGTCACCTCCATGCCTTTGGAGTTCCTCCGCAGCCTCAACGAATTCGACCACCAAGTCTTGTAAATCCTCAGGCGATTTGTCCAGACGTTTGAGCATCTTCAAACTGTTGTGGGCGTATCCGAGAAAGGTCCGGTTTCTTTCCACGATCTGCGCGAGCATTTCAGGCGTAATTTGCTCGCTTGGTGACACGAATTGCCCGTCTTTCCAGTCCACATATAGGGACGCATTTTTGGCATCGTTTGAGGTCTTGTGAAACTCCATCTGGAGCTTCTCGAACTCCTTCCGCGCTGTTTCCCAGTCTCCGCGTGCGTTGGCATCTTTCTCTGCTTTCGACCCGCTGAGCATGTAGGCATTGCTTTTGTTCTTGGAGGAGTGGCGTTTAAGCGCTCCTAGAATCCTGTTCTGATCAACTTCAAGTCCCGACAGCAAACTAGTTGCCCACCAGCCCATGTTCTCGATTTTTGAGCATTCTTCGAGAGAAATTTGATGGAGACAGAGCGCTCGTGCCGTTGCGCCGGCTTTTGCCAAGAGTTCTGCCTCGAAGTACAGCTTCTCGGCGTTATCGAACGTCAATTCCGCGCCGCGCACAAGGACGCTCAGGAACGCACGATCTATCGTTGGAAGAGCTTCGACCATCTCAGGATATCACGCGGCTGTTATACACTGCGATCCAGGCATCGTGCTCAGCTTTGAGATTTTCAACAAGGGCATTCACCGTCAAATCATTGATTGCCTGGGGCCTTCCATGAGCGAACGCGTTTCTGCGTTCGTGGATGTCCTTAAGTAGATCTGCAACTCCGGGAAACCCATTGACGCGAAGGTCGTCGAAATAATTCGTCCCGAAGAATATCTTGTAGAGGTCGAAGAGGCGGGTCCCAATTCCAGAGTAACGCCGAAGCTCGTCGTCTAAGACACGTTGTGGGAGGGCACGCATGGCAGTTCGGTGAAGCCTCTCGATACGAGTTTCGAAGTAGCTCCAGAACAGCAGCACCAGCGCCGCCCGAGCGGATGGGCGCTCAGCATCGGCAAGGTGTGAAAACCGTTCAAATTCAGCGACCGGACGCTCCCACTCACGCTGCAGCATCTGCAGATAAATGTGGTCCTCATAGCGACCTTCGGCACCAGCGAAGGCCGGATGGATGATCATCTGTTGGCCCTTTATCCTCGTGATCTGAGGCGAGGTGTCGAATGGGTCGGCACCACAAGCCGGGCAGGGTGCATCAATCTTCCTAATGCCTGCGCAGTCCCCGCTGCATGACACGTAGCCCGACCAGAGGCTTGCCCATGATTTGCCAGGTAACTCGTCGAACCACATCGGATGACCGCATCGTGCCGTTTGTCAAACTAGACGCCATTCTGGTCACGATCAGCGTCGAGCAATCAAGCTGACGTTTCGCAAAAAGGCAGTAAAACGCCGCAAATTCCATTTTTTGGGCGCCGTGCCGGGCTTCCAGGGCCTTCTTCCAGTTGTTGCTTGATCTATCGGCAGAATGGTGTCGGAGATTGCGAGGCCTGAACGTCTCATGATGCAACGCGGATGAGACTTCCCATATATAAACCTGCGGTTCTTGCCGGCGCCTCCGGCGGAAACGACGCACTGCGACGACCGACTATGGGCCGGATCGGATATCGAATCCTTATGATCACATCCTTCGCCGAATTCCTCGAGCAGCTTCAGGAAAAAGAGGCTGCCATCCTCGCCGGACAATCCGTGACCCATGGTCCGACGATCGGCGATATGTACGAAGGCCTGACCCGCGAACTTCTTGAGCGCGCTATCCCAGAACAGCTAAACGTCCGCTTGGTGGATGGCTTTGTGCTCGGCGTTGATGGAAAACTCAGTCACCAGACCGATGCGATGCTGGTAATGGGCGAGAAGGGGCAACGGATACCTAAGACCGATCAGTGGATCTGGCCGATCGAAGACGTTCTGGCCGTCTTCGAGGTCAAGAAGAGCCTTTTCGGAAACCAGCTTGTCGATAGCATCGAGAAGATGCGCATCGTCTCGCTCCAGCAGAAAGAGCTGATGGCCTCAGAGCGAAAGCGGGTGAAACTCGGCCCGTCCAAGGACGCCTTCGCACGTCTCATGGGGCGTTTTCCATCGGTGGGAGAGCTGGAAGACTTCCAAGGGGCAGGGGGTGAGATCCTGCGGACCATTGCCCACGAGCAGTTGGCGCCGGTTAGGATCGTTTTCGGCTATGAAGGGTACGCAGACGAGACAGGTCTTCGGAAAGGTTTTCTGGACGCTCTCCGGGACGCGCCAGGAGGCATCGCAGGGCCTGCGGTACTCCCCAACCTCATTGTTTGTCGCAAGAACGCCATCCTCAAGATGAATGGCCATCCGTTCGTCTCGCCGGTCGGCGATGACGGCCGGTGGAACTTATTCGGCTCCACCCGCGCAGCGCCTTTCGCCCTCTTGCTGGAACTCATTTGGACGCGCCTCGGGAACGAGTTTAACGCACAATTTCCTATCGATGACAGCCTGACCAAGGAGGTCATCGCCCCGCTTCTGGCTGGTGAAGTCGTGACAGACGGATCAGTCCGCGGCTGGATGTTCCATTATAGCATGTTGAGCAAGAAGCAGCTCGCTGACACAACGGCCGATCAGTGGGAGCCTTTTGCGGTTACGCTTGAAGAATACGTGATCTTCGGTATGGCCATGAACGGCGGCGGGCTGGATCTCAATGATCAAAGCCTACAAGAAGGGGCGGCGCAATCGGGGCTTAATCTCAAGGCATTCGCGGATCGCCTGGTTGCGGCGCGGCTGTTTTCGTGGGTCGCTCCGGATGTCGCGCACCCGGTGAACGACACCATCCACACTTCAGTGACACCCGATGGCAATTTCTGGCTATCGGACAATCAAAAGCTGTTGGGGTTGTGGAGCCAGCAGTACGTGCCGAAGCCAAAAAAGTAGTTTCATGAAGTTCTAAGATAGGGTGCTCATTTGCGTCTCGATGCACCCAGTCTTGCATTTCGCCCTGATCCCGAGGCGGCAGCCTCCCCGTTCGCCTTTTGTGCTTCGAAAGTCGCATAAAGGGCAGTGTGGAACTGGTGTGATGTCCGGAATTATTCGGCAGTTCAGGCGGTTTACCAGTCCGGAATTAAGGGCCGCCGGGTGTTCGGCCTATGTGATTGAGAACAATGGAATTTTCAAGCAGAGGCCAGGAGTTCCCGATCCATAGGTCGGGTTTACCAATAGCCTCAATGACAGCTGATTCTGGACTGGTGCTAAGTGATAGGATTGGCGTGGAATTTAAGCACCCTTATTGGTCAACCCACTTCCGTCGGCAACGGATTGGTCAACCCGAGACCCCAGGATTGGTAAACCGAAGCGGCAGCCCTATCGACCAAGGTTCAGCTCTGTACTCCCCAATCCGTTGAGACAGATGGCGTCAGAATCTCGGCGTAGTCAATGTGCGCGCATAACAGCGACGTCCTGACTTAATTCCGGACTGCGACAGATAATTCTGGACGCCACATCTTGTTCCGGCCCCTAGCTCGCCGACCATTGGTGTGCCTGCTCCTCCGACGGGTCGGCTCTCCGGACGCTGGCAGGACGGAGTCGGCCAAAGATCGGCCATGCGATGCCGGCATGGATACCTCCACCGAGGTATTGCAGCGCGGCTTGAAGCCGGCGATACGGCTCCAGCCCGGGCAGACCTCGCGGACCGTTGAAGGGAAGGATGCGGGCAAGGGGCGGGTCATGCACCTGGAACGGCCAGGAGCAGGCGGTGCAGCTGTCGATCGGCATGGTGGTGGAGATTTCAAATTGCGCGGCCGATATCCGCAGCGCTGGACCGGGCGCCATGATGGTTGCCGCGCCCTTCAGTTGCCCGAACCATTCCCGTTTATGTCGCTCGTACAACCGAGAGGACCAGCGCAAGGGATCAAGCGAGGTAGCACGATGATCGAAATTCTACCTGCTGCCTCCAAGGACCAACGGGACGGAAGGACAAACTCGGTTCTTCGCTTGCTGCGGTTTTTCGCCCGTTTGCTCGGCACCATCGTCGTCGGAAGCGTGCTGGCCTTATTTTACTGCGTGTGGCACCTGACCTTCCTTGCGCTCTGCATGTTCCGCCCTGTCGTCACCTCCTTGTCCTTGCCGGGCTTGTCATGGTTCCGCTCTCGATCGCGGCTTTCGTGAAGCCCGAAGCTGCGAATGGGATGCCTGGGCCTTTCTCCTGATGGCGATCGGCTTCATCGGCTTTGCTACGGCTGGTTCACACCACCGGGCGAGGTCGATCCGTTTGAACGCCATCGCCGCCGAGACTGGCCCTGACGATCTCCGCGACCTTCCTTCATGACGCTCACGGCTTGACGAACGATTGGCCTTGGCCGCCTCGTTAATCTCCTTGCGCCGGAAATAGATCGCGCGCCCTCAACGGATCGGACTGTGGCCCTGCACGATAATGATCTGCTCGTCCTTGCGCATGGATTGGGCTGGCCGGCGCCGGCAGCCTGGCAAAACTCGCCAACCAACGATCGTCGCCAGCAAGATCTGCGCCGTCGCCGAAGCGCTGCTGCTGGCGGAAAGAGGCGGCGCCGACCCGGCGCGCGTGCGCGAGGCGCTGCTCGGCGGCTTTGCCGACTCGACGGTGTTCCGCCAGCACGGGCGGCGCATGATTGAGGCCGATTTTAGTGCCCGGCGGTCCAGCCAAATATCAGATCAAGGATACCGGCATCGCCCTAGTGCTGGCAGCCTCCTTGGGGCTGACCTTGCCGGTCGCAACCGAGGTCGACCGGATTTTCCGCGGCCTCGTCGACAGTGGCGGGAGCAACCTCGACCATAGCGCAGCAATCCTCGAGCTGCGGCGCATGAACCCTCGATAGGTGCCAGACGGGCAATTGGGAGGTTCAGTGGCTCCCGCAGCTATGCCTGCTCATGATGGCTTCCAGCCATTTGGATCCCATTGAAGCGCATCGCCAGGCGCCACATCTCGGCGGATGCGTCGGCTCTCTGCTTCAGGGCGTCGACCTTGACCCTAGGCCGGGCGACCCATTTCGCTCCTTTGCATGCCCGTCCATAGCGATGCTCTCGCTAATAGCCGACGAACCCACTCAAGTTGAGGAAGAACCCATTACAAAATCCAAGTCTCATGATCAAATTAACTCCTTATTCTCAGCACAACGCCTGAAATCATTGGTGTCCGATCGTTATAATTAAATGGAAAGCGACGATTCAAGCGAAGATCGGCGGTGACGACCGCCGGAAGCTTGACGGTGATGGTTTGTAAGTCGCCATCGGGTTTACGGATCCGCCATACCACTCAATGCCGCCTGTTCATTTCGCTCTGCCGCTGCGATCGAGCAAAGCAAATTGAAAAAATAGCGCTTAGCAAGTAGGACGCTTTCTTGTAGCGATCTGTCTTGAGCAAGTGACGCAGCAATGGCGCTGGACAGCACGCAACCCGTTCCGCGCGTCCCACGCTGCAGGCGAGGGGCTTCGAACTGAACCGCGGCGTGGTTCGGCTGCACTGAGAGACTTCGACTTATTTCATCTCTTTCGACCTAACCTTTGTCGAGCTTCGAAAGTCGGGCCGAACGGGGAATTCTCACAGGCGGTTACGGTTGCCCTGGAAGTCGCGTGTCACGTGCAGAGCTCTCTTCAGCCGCTGACAACCCGGAAGCGGCCACTGTGCCGGCCGAACTTCAGGCTGACTGTTTCGTCGGGCTATGGAGTCCAGGACAAGGGGCTGCTGAAAGACGGGGATCTGTCCGAGGCGAGAGACCTCCTTCGACGCCTGCTCGATCGCCAGGACGCCTTCGCGCTTCCGCAAGGCCGCAGCAACGACCGGCACCATTTGCAATATGCCGACGCCGACTTCGCCGGGCGCTACCACCAGAATGCCTTTCCGAAAACGCGCAGTGCGATTTCGCTTTCGACAAAAGGGCTTTGATAGTGTTCCTGCAGCTCGCCGAGGCCATGGTTTGTTCAAGCTTGGGCACCGCGTGCGGACGATCTGCGAGGCTGCGCAAGACGCTTCCCACTGCTCCGCGATGCCACCAAGACCGTCTTCGCCGCCGTCGCATCACCCCCATTGCTTGCCATGGCGCCCGCTGAAGAACCAGAGCTGACGCATGAGGAACCTCCCTTCTGGGGTCAGGGGAAGCGGGACTCTAGCGACCAAGCATCGGCACGTAATCGCGTTCCGTCGCGCCGGTGTAGAGCTGGCGCGGGCGGCCGATCTTCTGGTGCGGGTCCTCGATCATTTCCTTCCACTGGGCGATCCAGCCGACGGTGCGCGCGACCGCGAACAGCACGGTGAACATGGTGGGGGGGAAGCCGAGCGCCTTCAGCGTTATGCCGGAATAGAAGTCGACATTCGGATAGAGCTTCTTTTCGATGAAGTACTCGTCGGTCAACGCGATCTTCTCCAACTCCATCGCGATGTCGAGCAGCGGATCGTCCTTGATGCCGAATTCGCCCAACACCTCATGCGCGGTCTTCTGCATGATCTTGGCGCGCGGATCGTAGTTCTTGTACACGCGATGGCCGAAGCCCATCAGCCGGAACGGGTCGTTCTTGTCCTTGGCGCGGGCAATGAATTCCGGAATGTGATCGACATGGCCGATCTCGCCCAGCATGTTCAGCGCCGCTTCGTTGGCGCCGCCATGCGCCGGACCCCACAGGCAAGCGATGCCGGCGGCGATGCAGGCGAAGGGGTTGGCGCCGGAAGAGCCGGCGAGGCGAACCGTCGAGGTCGAGGCGTTCTGCTCGTGGTCGGCATGGAGGATGAAGATGCGCTCCATCGCGCGCGCCAGCACCGGATTGATCTTGTACTCCTCGCAGGGCACGGCAAAGCACATGTGCAGGAAATTGGCCGCGAAGCCGAGATCGTTCTTCGGATAAATGAAGGGCTGGCCGATATGGTATTTGTAGGCCATCGCCGCGATCGTCGGCATCTTGGCGATCAGGCGCATCGAGGCGACCATGCGCTGATACGGGTCCGAGATGTCGGTCGAGTCGTGGTAGAAGGCCGACAACGCGCCAACCACGCCGCACATCACGGCCATCGGATGAGCGTCGCGGCGGAAGCCGGTGAAGAAGCGCGACATCTGCTCGTGCACCGTCGTGTGGCGCGTCACGCGATAGTCGAAATCCTCCTTCTGCGCCTTGGTCGGAAGTTCGCCGTAGAGCAGCAGGTAGCAGACCTCGAGGAAGTCGCCATGCTCGGCGAGCTGGTCGATCGGATAGCCGCGATGCAAGAGGATGCCGGAATCGCCATCGATGAACGTGATCGCCGACTGGCAACTCGCAGTCGAGGTGAAGCCGGGATCGTAGGTGAACGCCCCCGTTTCCGTATAGAGGCCCCCTATGTCTATGACGTCCGGCCCCATTGTGCCCTGATGGACCTCAAGCGAGTATTTGTGACCGCTCAACTCAAGGCTCAAATTCCCTGGTTTCAAAGCTGTGGCCGCATTGAAGTTCATTGGCATTCCACCTTGCTCGGTTTCATTTTTTCGGCGCTAAGGTGCATGGCTGGCTGCGATCGCTGTTGAAGCGATCGCTTTTTCGACCGCTTCAGATCGTCACGCGGCGAATTGATTCATCGTGTTGTGAGTCCCACCCGCTTTGAGCGCCGCCTCGCCGGCGAAATACTCTTTGTGGTCGTCCCCAAGATCGGAGCCCGCCATGTTCTGGTGCTTGACGCAGGCGATACCCTGCCGGATTTCCTTGCGCTGAACATTGGTCACGTATCCCAACATGCCCTGGTCGCCGAAATATTCCTTGGCGAGATTGTCAGTCGACAATGCGGCGGTGTGGTAGGTCGGCAGGGTGATGAGATGGTGGAAAATCCCGGCGCGCGCTGCCGCATCGCGCTGGAAAGTGCGAATCTTCTCGTCTGCTTCCCGAGCGAGTTCGGAATTGTCGTACTCGGCGCTCATCAGCCTTGCACGCTCATAACCAGTCACGTCCTTGTCCTGGTCAAGCCATGTGTCGAAGACCTGCTGCCTGAAGTTCAGCGTCCAATTAAAAGATGGCGAGTTGTTGTAGACCAGCTTGGCAGCGGGCATGGTCTGGCGGATGCGATCGACCATGCCGGCAATCTGCTCGATGTGCGGCTTCTCGGTCTCGATCCAAAGCAGGTCCGCACCATTCTGCAGCGCATTGATGCAGTCCAGAACACATCTGTCCTGGCCGGTACCTTCTCGGAATTGAAAAAGGTTGGATCGCAGGCGCTTTGGCCGCAGAACCTTCGAGCCTCGCGTGATGAGAACATCGCCGTTTGAGAAATTACCCTCCGCAACTTCCTCGCAATCGAGGAAGGAGTTGTAGACGTCACCAATGTCACCTTCAGCGGCGCTGAAGGCGATCTGCTTGGTGAGGCCAGCGCCGAGCGAGTCGGTGCGGGCGACGATTATCCCGTCGTCGACCCCAAGCTCCAGAAACGCGTAGCGACAGGCACGGATCTTGGCGACAAAATCCTCATGCGGGACCGTGACCTTGCCGTCCTGATGACCGCATTGTTTTTCGTCCGAGACCTGGTTTTCGATCTGAAGGGCGCACGCGCCGGCCTCGATCATCTTCTTGGCCAAAAGATAGGTCGCTTCAGCATTCCCAAAACCGGCATCAATATCCGCAATAATGGGAATGACATGGGTCTGATAGTTATCGATCGCTTCAAGCAACTGGCGCTCGCGATCGGCGTCGCCGCTCTCCCTCGCCTGGTCGACGTCGCGGAACATCATGCCAAGCTCGCGAGCATCAGCCTGACGCAGGAAAGTGTACAGCTCGTTAATCAACGCCGCGACACTGGTCTTTTCGTGCATTGACTGATCCGGCAGCGGCCCAAATTCCGAGCGGAGCGCCGCGACCATCCAGCCAGACAGATAGAGGTATCGGCGTTCAGTCGTGCCAAAGTGCTTCTTGATTGATATGACCTTTTGCTGACCAATGAAACCATGCCAGCAGCCGAGGGATTGAGTGTACTTGCTGGCATCCCGATCATAGGCTGCCATGTCATTTCGCATGATTTTTGCAGTGTACTTGGCAATATCGAGGCCGGTGCTGAACCTGTTCTGCAACCGCATCCGAGCGACCGCTTCAACGGATATGCCGGTCCAGTTTTTATTGGCGCTGATTGTGCTGCTCGCCTCGTTAGCGATGGTACGGTACAACATTGTGCTTCTCCAAGTCTAATAGCGGTTTCAGCGGCGAGCAGAGTGCAAGTAGCAGCCGGCCACCATCCCCAAATGTCGGACAGCCACATTCAAGAGACGCCCGGTCAGCCCCCGGAACTATGGCGAAGAGCGTGATGAGCGTTCGTCTCGGCAGCAGGTCCGTACAATCTGTCATCCGAACGAAAATGGAGCTGATCGTCACTCGCCGCCCATCGACCTGGACCGTCGGTTCTTCCGCGTTTTCCGCCCATTCCTCGTAGGCTTCCAAGGCATCATGAAACGCCATGTGCAGCCCGATTGGCGCGTGTCCATCGTGAAGCGGTGGTAGAAATTGCGATATTTCGCAAGGGTCGCCACTGGGAAGGCAGCATGAGCACCCATCAATCTTTTCCATAAACGACGGCCTCCGATCACTCACGCGACGAGCGCCATCAGACAGCGAGGCTGGCGTGACGTAGGATTTTGCTTTTCTGTAAAACTAGCTCACCAAAGCACTCAGGCCGGCAGATGCCACCTCCAGGAATGCCTCTTCGTCTGGACCCTCACGACAAGGAACGGTCATCCCGTTCCATCGTGTCGACGACGCAGCCAGGACCGGTGGATTCCGCTTCGCGATCATAACTCTGAATTTGTTCACTTCAGCCATCGACGTGTCCTCAATCCCGGCATATTGCGGGCCCTACCTGCCCCAGGCAATCACCTGCGGTGCTAAGTAACCGAAATCATTCGTATATGGGGAACCTGCGAACCAGCGCACCAACCTCCTCGCAAACCTCCCGCTCGATCGCCGCGTTGCCGTCTTCTCCGTTGGCCGACAGCCCGTCGATGACCTTCATCGCCAGTTGGCCCACCAGGCGGAACTCCTCGGCATGAAAGCCGCGTGTCGTGCAGGCGGGCGTCCCGAGCCTGATGCCCGACGTGACAGTGGGACTTTGCGGATCGAATGGAATGCCGTTTTTGTTGCAGGTAATGTTGGCGCGACCAAGGGCTGCCTCCACGGTCTTTCCGGTAAGCCGCTTGCGGCGCAGGTCGACAAGCATCAGATGCGTGTCGGTTCCACCCGATACCATGTCGACGCCGCTCGCCGCGATTGTTGCCGCCATTGTTTTAGCGTTGGCGACGACGTTGGTCGCATAGGTCTTGAACGCAGGCGTCAGCGCCTCGCCGAATGCAACCGCCTTCGCGGCGATGACATGCATCAACGGTCCGCCCTGCAGGCCGGGGAACACCGACGAGTTGATCTTCTTGCCTATCTCCTCGTCGTTGGACAGCACCATGCCGCCGCGCGGACCCCGCAGCGTCTTGTGCGTGGTGGTGGTAACAACATGCGCGTACTTCAGTGGATTGGGATGGGCGCCGCCGGCGACAAGACCAGCGAAATGCGCCATGTCGACGAACAGCTTGGCGCCGACCTCGTCGCAGATGCCGCGAAATACCTGAAAGTCGATGATGCGGGGGTAGGCCGAGCCGCCGGCAAGTATGACTTTGGGACGGTACTTGATTGCAAGGTCGCGGACCTCGTCATAGTCAATCCGCTGGTCTTGCGGCCTCACGCCGTAGGAGACGACATTGAACCATTTGCCGGACTGGTTGACCGGAGAGCCATGCGTCAGGTGCCCGCCGGCAGCGAGATTGAGCCCCATGAACGTGTCGCCGGGCTGCATCAGCGCCATGAACACCGACTGGTTTGCCTGACTGCCGGAATTGGGCTGGACGTTGGCATAGGAGCAGTTGAACAGCGCCTTGGCGCGATCGCGTGCTAAGTCTTCGATCTCGTCGACGTACTGACAGCCGCCGTAGTAGCGCCGGCCGGGATAGCCCTCGGCATACTTGTTCGTCAGTACCGAGCCTTGCGCCTCAAGCACCGCCTTCGAGACGATGTTTTCTGAAGCGATCAATTCGATCCCGTCGCACTGCCTGTGCAATTCGCGATTCATTGCAGCACTGACGGCCGGATCGGTCTCCGCCACGCCTGCGTAGAAGAACTGGCCCAAGCTGCCGAGACCCGGTCTTGTGGGAACGTTCATGAGGACCCTCCTTTTCAGGCGCGGCAGCGCCGTCCCTAGTTTCTAGCCGGTCCATCCAAGGCCGGTGGATATGCAGTTGATCGACAGTAGAAGCGCATTGATCGCCCGCTTCGGACTTGGTGCCGCAACGTCTTGTGATCGGACCTCGTGCAGAAGCTTGACCTGAAGCCGGTGGATGTCGTCCATCTGCGGGCGAACACGGTCGAAGTAACGCTTGAACGCCGGGAAGCGAGTCGACAGATCGACGCGCCCGGTGATCTCGCCGATCATCCTGCGCGTCAGCTCATACTCGGCGGTGATCTTCCTGTGGATGCGCTCGCCGGTTTCGGGTTCGATGACAAGCCCGGCGTAGAGCCGACCGATTTCCATGTCGGTCTGGTAAAGCATCTTGTCGACCTCATCGACAATGAGGCGGAAGAAGCGCGAGCGTTCGAACATCTGCTTCAGCAGTTCGACCCCGTGATCGCCGCGCACTGCAATAAAGGAATTGAGCGCGCTGCCAATCCCATACCAGCCAGTCAGCAGATGGCGATTCTGGCTCCAGGCGAAGACCCATGGGATCGCGCGAAGATCGGTGATGCTGCTGGCGCCAAACCGGCGCGGCGGCCGCGAGCCGATTTTCAGCAGTGCAAGTTCCTCGACCGGGCTTGCCTGGTTGAAGTAGTCAATGAAGCCGGGCTCGTTGATGAGGCTGGCATAAGAGGCCTGAGACATGCCGGTCAGCGCCTCGAGTGCCTCTTCGAACTCCGGATTGTCCTTCAGTTCGACCTCGTCGGCCGACTTGATGCTATGGGCAAGCACGCTGGCCGCCAAAATCTCGAGTTGATAGAGTCCGGTCCCGCGATTGGCGAATTTGGACGACACCACCTCGCCTTGCTCGGTAACGCGCATGACGCTGCCGACCGTTTGCGCCGGTTGTGCGGCGATCGCCCTACCTGTCGGCGCTCCGCCACGGCTGACGGATCCACCGCGGCCATGAAAGAAGCTGATCTTGATCCTGTTTTTCTGGCCCGTCCGGGTGAGTCGCTTCTGCGCCTTGTTCAGTTCCCAGTTGGAAGCGAGGAACCCTCCATCCTTGTTGGAATCCGAATAGCCGAGCATGATTTCCTGGCGGTTGCCAAAATCGCGAATAGAACGGCGAACGATCGACGTAACGAGCAACTGGTCAATGATTTCAGGAGCGGCCCGCAAGTCGTCGATCGTCTCGAAAAGCGGTACGACTTTGAGCCTGATTGTGCCCGAGCCGTCGAGCGCGGTTGCCAAACCGCAATACTGAGCGACGAGGTAGACGGCAAGGATGTCTTCGGCCGACTGCGTCATTGACAGGACGAAAGCCCCGATCGAGGTGCTGCCGGTGTCTGCAACGGCATCGCGAATGACGTCGAACAGATCAAGCAGTTCGCGGGCTTCCCCGGAAAGCCGGTCACGCTTTATCTTGAGCCTCTCGCCCGCAAGAAGACCTTGGCGGATGCGCGCCGACCATTGCGGGGTGCCCGGTCGGAGCGCAGTCGATCGCGCTGGGGCGGCCGCAGCAAATAACTCGGCCAAGACCCGGTTCACCATCGTCGAGTTCTGGCGAATATCGAGCGAGACAGTGCGAAAGCCAAAGCTGTCGAGCTGCTGCAACAGGGGCTGAACGAACCGCTTGGCAATCAGGGTACCGCCAATCTGATCGAGCACCTTCGATAGCGAAAGCAGATCCTTTCTGAAGGCCTCCTCGTTCGGGTAGGCGGCGCCGCTCCCTTGACCACGCAGCGCCTCAAGCCTGCGCAGCATGGCGGCGGCAAACTGCCGAAGCGGCTCGTCGGGATTCCTCGCCGCGAGATCTTGCCCCTCGCCGCTTCTTTCGAGCGCGACCGCCAGCGCCGGCCCAAAATCTTCTGGGATCTCGACGACGTTCGAGCTCGCGCTCAGCACCGTGACCAGATGCCGGACCCGTCCGAGATACCACTCGATCGCGGCACTGCGGCATTCAGACAGAGCAAATGCGGTGGTCTTCGCCGTCACATAAGGATTGCCGTCTCGATCACCACCGATCCATGAACCGTAGCGCATGAACGACGGCGCCCTGAGATCATGCTGTGGATAATGGCGCCGCAATGCGCTTTCGAGCGTCTCGTAAAGCTGCGGCGTCGCCTCGAAGATCACTTCCCGAAAGAAATGCAGCCCCCAAGCGATCTCGCGCTCGACCGACGGCCTTTCCAGTCGCAGCTCGCCGGTCATCCACAATATCTCGATCTCGCTCTTGAGATCGCGGATCAGCAGGTCGCGCTCGCGCGGCGCCCATCTTTGCTGTTCCAGCTCGGTCAGCTTGCGGTAGATGCGGCGGTGGACTTCGAGCACCGTAACGCGCTTCGCCTCGGTGGGATGCGCCGTCATCGTGGGACCGACGCAAAGATCGGCCAGGACCTCCCGAACCGCTTCGGCCGAGTAGCCGCGCGCCGCTATCTGGCCAATGACATTGGAAAATGATCCGACGACCTCGTCGGAACCGCCGGCCTGTTCAAGCTCGCGACGTGATCGCATTGCGGTGAGTTCGCGCGCAATGGCCAGTAGTTGAAACCAGATCCCAGTAGCCTGAAGGGCGGCAATCCGCCGCTCCTTGGGTAGCGTGCCAAGATCGACCAGTCCGTTGAGCACTTCCGCTATATCAGGCTCGCGGTCATTGACGACAGACAGCAACAGCCGAAATAGGAGGCTTCTCGCATCCTCTCGGAAACTAATTGGCCGGCTTTCTTGCAAGGCATCACTCTGTCCCTCGTATGAGTGATGGGAGTGTTTCTGGAGTAGACTCATGTTCATGCCTTTGGCCCGGGGGAATACTTAATGGTATTCCGGTTATGAATTCATTTTAATTCATGAATTCATTTTAATGCTGTGTTCCAATGCAAGCGACATCTTTGAATGACACTTTTTTGCCTCCGAGAGAACGCCCGAATGGGTAGGTTCAGCATTCATTCCGGGTAGGCTAGCGCAAGGGCTGTTTGGTCGGCAGGCGCCTCGCGTCACAAAATGCCTTGACAGAAATCGGGAGAAGAAAATAAGAAGGGCAATGCAGCGGGCTAGCTGCATTGGAATTGGGGTATTTGAAGCCCCCGACAGGCGCGATGGCGCCGTCGGGGGCTTTTTGTTTTTGCGCACGAGGAGGAGAAAATCGTGATGAAGAAGACTCCGTTTTACGAAAGGGGCCTTGAGCATGGGGCCAAAATGACCGAGCTATTCGGCTACTTCTTACCTTGGGAGTACAGCGTCGGACGTTCCCGGGAGCACGTGGCTACTCGCGAGAGCGTTTCACTATGTGATCTGGATTACATGGGAGAATTTGTGATTGAAGGATCCGATGCGCTTCGGTTTATCCAGATGCTCGCCACGAACGATTACTCTAAGAAGACGATCGGCTCCGTGCAGTACACCGCAATGTGTGACGAAGACGGTCAGATGATCGACGACTGTACGATCTGGTGCTTGGATAAGACCAAGTACATGATCATCAGCGGTTCGGAAGACGACTACACCTGGATTTCCAAACAGGCGAAGTCGTACAACGTGACCACCACCAACGTGACCGACAAGCATACAACGCTTGCTCTGCAGGGGCCGAAGGCTAGTCGCGTCCTGCAGTCACTGGTCGATATCGACCTGTCGACCATAGGCTACTATCGCTTCAGGCCAGCAAAAATTTCGGCGATCGAGTGCATCATCGCGCGCATGGGCTACACGGGTGAAGCCGGTTTCGAGCTCCATTTCGCTTCCAGTGAAGGACCGGCCATCTGGAATCTGGTCATGAAGGCTGGGGCACCCTACGAGATTGTTCCATGTGGCCAAGCCGCTTTGGAGAGCCTGCGTCAGGAAGCCGGATATCTTTTGGTCGGCAAGGATCATGATCGTCGCACTAACCCCCTCGAAGCCGGCATCGGCTTTGCGGTAAAATTTGGAAAAGAAGATTTCATAGGCAAGGCCGCCTTGCGGAGAATCGCGCGCGACGGGGTAACCCGGCGGATGGTGTGGCTCGACATTCCGTCCGGCGACGTGGCGGAAACCGGCGACAAAATTGTTGTCGGTGACCGAGAGATCGGATTAGTCACCAGCGGATCCTTCTCGCCGACCAGAAAGCGCGGAACCGCCATGGCTTATGTCAATCCGCCCCACGCGGTTCCGAGCCTGGACGTTGCCGTTGTCTTGAAGAATGGCAATCGAGCGGATGCGAAGCTGTCTGTGATGCCGCTGTATGATCCAGGCGACACCCGAACCAAGAGTTTCGCCTAACCTAGCGTTGAAAGCTTCCCCAATGCAGCTGGGGAAGCTTTCAGCAGCGCAGTTTTTGTTGATCCCTCGCCGCATACTAGACCGACAGGTGGGGCCTTTGTGAGTTTAGGGCTAGGCATTTCGGTCAGCCTCATCTTGGTGACAGCTGCAGGTCGAGGGATATCGACCGCAAATTTGCTTCACCAGAACAGGCCGAAGCGCTTAGTGCTCGCGCCTGGTTGCGCCGGGCCGATGACGATCACGCGTTTGACGGCGAATAGGGCCGCCTCCGTTCCCGAGCGGTGAGTCAGCGGCCGTCGCCTCTTTGAACCGTTGCGATCCGGCGCTGCCGGATCGAAAACCATTCCAGAGGGAAACATGTCCGAATTCAAGACCGACATTGAGATAGCTCGAGCAGCCAGGAAAAAACCGATCCAGGAGATCGGCGCCAAGATCGGCATCCCGTACGAGCACCTTTTGCCCTACGGCCACGACAAGGCGAAGGTCTCGGCCGAGTTCATCAAGTCGGTGAAGGGCAACAAGAACGGCAAGCTGATCCTTGT
>NZ_JAIUHK010000038.1:0-55358 GCF_020165075.1 Mesorhizobium sp. CA4 | reverse complement strand
ACCGTGCCGCGGCCCGAGATCGAGAACACGTCCTCGATCGGCATCAGGAACGGCTTGTCCAGCGGACGAACCGGCGTCGGGATATAGGCGTCGACCTGAGCCATCAGCTCGCGGATGGCGTCCTCGCCGATGGTCTTGTTGGAGTCTTCAAGAGCAGCCAGAGCCGAGCCCTTGACGATCGGAATGTCGTCGCCGGGGAACTCGTTCTTCGACAGAAGCTCGCGAACCTCGAGCTCGACCAGCTCAAGCAGCTCGGCGTCGTCGACCTGGTCGACCTTGTTCAGGAACACCACGATCGAGGGCACGCCGACCTGGCGGGCCAAGAGGATGTGCTCGCGGGTCTGCGGCATCGGGCCATCGGCGGCCGAAACGACCAGGATCGCGCCGTCCATCTGCGCGGCACCGGTGATCATGTTCTTCACATAGTCGGCGTGGCCGGGGCAGTCGACATGGGCATAGTGACGGTTGGCCGTCTCATACTCGACATGCGCCGTCGAGATCGTGATGCCGCGCGCCTTCTCTTCCGGCGCTGCGTCGATCTGGTCATAGCGCTTGTATTCGCCAAAATACTTCGTGATCGCCGCCGTCAGCGACGTCTTGCCATGATCGACGTGGCCGATCGTGCCAATGTTCACATGCGGCTTGGTGCGCTCGAATTTACCTTTTGCCATAGTCTCTTTCCTTGGACGGCCTTGACCTTCAGTTCAGTCGAATGCGGGGCGATTAGCGACAACGGCCGAAAAACACAAGTACCTTGTGGCTGAGCGGATTGCCGCTCGACCCGAACCAATGGTCGATTTCACGGGATATGGCGCGGATATAGGGCTGCGGTGCATAAAATCAAAGGCTCCCGCCTGGCCCATTGCCGCCGCGACGCCGCTCTGATCTTGTCGGCGGATGCAGTTCATTCCATCCAATGTCCGCGGTCCGCTGTTCATGATCATCTCGACGGGATCCTATCTCGTCAACGACACGATGATGAAGCTCGCGACCACCGGACTGCCGCCTTATGAAGTGCTCCTGCTGCGGGGTGCTGCCGCGACGCTGTGGGGCGTGCCGCTGCTTCTGATGCTGGGCTATGCCAGGCAGATCGCCCTGCTCTTCGAGCGCAAGGTGCTGCGCCGCAACCTGTTCGAGCTCCTGGCGATCCTGTGTTACGTCGTGGCTTTAGCCAACATGCAGATCGCGGATTCCACCGCGCTCGGGCAAGTCACACCGCTTATCGTGCTGGTCGGTTCCTCGATGCTGTTCGGCGAAAAGATCGGCGCCATGCGCATGGCGCTGATCGGTCTCGGCTTTGTCGGGGCGCTCATGGTGGCGCAGCCGACCATGCAGGGCATTTCGGTCTATGCGCTGCTGGCGCTCGGCAACGCCGCCTTCGCGGCGGTGCGCGACCTTGCCGGGCGCAAGGTGGGTGCCGAGGTGCCGGGCATGATCGTCGCCATCTCCGCAGTCCTGGTGGTGCTGGTCGGCTCAGGCGCGGCGCATCTCGTCTCCGAGCAATGGGTGATGCCCGAAGGACATCATTTGCTCCTGATCGCCGGCGCCGGCCTGTTCCTGATCTTCGGCCATTTCTTCATCTTCATGGCCTACCGGGTTGGGCCGACGAGTGCGGTCGCGCCCTTTTATTACTGCTTCACCGTCTGGGCAGTTATTTCGGGCTTGCTGGTGTTCCGACAGTTTCCCAACGCGCTCGCCGTCTGCGGCATCCTGCTGGTCATGGCCAGCGGCCTCATCATCGTCTCACTCGACGAAAGAAAACGCCGGCTGGCCATGGTCGCCTGACGGCGCGCTTCCAGCCTGGGTCGACCCGACCGGGTCGACCTCCAGCGGCCTACTGGCTGATCCCTGGCCTTCTACAGCGTGCGCTTGCCGGAAATCTGGTGATAGGCCCAAAGCACGACGATCGAGCCGATCACGGCCACGATCAGGCTCCAGATGTTGAGACCCGTGACACCCGCCGAGCCGAAGGCGCTGAAGATCAACCCGCCGACGATGGCGCCGACAATGCCGAGCACGATATCCATGATCATGCCCTGGCCTGTCTTGTTGACGATCTTGCTGCCGATGAACCCGGCGATAAGGCCGAGAATGATCCAACTGATGATGCCCATAATTCCCTCCAAAATTCCCCCGCCGCCCCAATCATGTTCATATGATTGTCAAAAGCTCAAGTCAGCTTGAAATTCCGTCCGTTTGCGCCATTCTGGGGCCGGGCGGACTTGGCTGGATAAGGAGATCCATTATGGGCCTTTTCGACAATGCCGTTCCGGGCGGCAACATCACCAAACCCCTGATGATCGCGCTCGGCGCGCTTCTGGTCGGCAAGATGCTGAGCGGCAGAAGCGAAGAGGCGGCCGCGCCGCAAGCGCCGGCGCCGACGCCTGCGGGAACCGACGCGTCCGCCGATGGCGGCCTGCTCGGCGGTCTCGGCGGCCTGCTCGACAAGCTCAAGAACGCTGGCCACGGCAATGTCGCCGACTCCTGGGTCGGCACCGGCCAGAACCTACCGATCAACCCGGGTGATCTCGGCTCGGCGCTCGGGCCCTCGGTGATCCGCGAGATCGCGCAGCGCGCCGGGATGAACGAGCAGGAATTGCTGCAGCAGCTCTCCACGGCGCTGCCCGGCATCGTCGACAAGCTGACGCCGAACGGCCAGATCCCGCAGCACCATCAGGTTGCTTCGGCCTTCAACAGCTAACAGGCTAGATGAAATGAAGACGCTGCGCCTCTCGGCGCGCGGCGTTTTCTTTGGGGCATGCGAGGAGGAAATCTGGAGCGGGTAGCGGGAATCGAACCCGCATATTCAGCTTGGAAGGCTGCTGCTCTACCACTGAGCTATACCCGCGCCTTGCACTGAGGTACCGGATTTACCCGAAAAGCGCCATGCATTTCGGTCCGAGACTTTTCGTTTCAGGGCTTCCGGGCCGGCAGTGGTGGAGAGGGTTGGATTCGAACCAACGTAGGCTAAGCCAACGGATTTACAGTCCGTCCCCTTTAACCACTCGGGCACCTCTCCAGTCTGCCGCCGGAGCCATGCAACGAGGCGTTCGCGCCGATCCGGAGCCCGAGTAAGATCTTCTCCGAAATCAGCGAAGCGCCTTATGGCGGCAAGGCCGGTGGGTGTCAACCGGCGCGGCCAGGGTTTTTCGAGGATGTTCGGCATTCATTTGTCCAGCCCATATCCTTAGCCGGACGGGACGGCTATAGAGGCCGGCATGAGCGACGATAAAAGCAACAAGCCCGGTACGCGCAAGGACACCCATTATGCCAAGCTGAGGCGCGCGCATCGCGACCAGAAGGCAGGCGGCGCGCCGGCATTCCGGCCGCGCCAGCCGGTGCCGCCTGGCGAAGCGCCCGGCGACGGGCTGGTGCGGCTTTACGGCCTGCACACGGTGCGGGCCGCGCTCGACAATCCGCGGCGCAAGATCAAAAAGATGCTGGTGACGCGCAACGCCGCGGAGCGGCTTTCGATTCCCGACCTTGCCGCCCTGCCCTTCAAGGCCGAACTGGTCGAGCCGAAGGATATCGACAGGATCACCGGGTCCGACGCCGTGCATCAGGGCGTGCTGATCGAGGCCGAGCCGCTCACGCCGAAGCGTCTCGACGCGCTCGGCGACACAAAGCTGGTGCTGGTGCTCGACCAGGTGACGGACCCGCACAATGTCGGTGCGATCCTGCGCTCCGCCGTCGCCTTCGGCGCCGGCGCGCTGATCACGACCGCCCGCCACAGCCCGCAGGAATCGGGCGTGCTGGCCAAATCCGCCTCGGGCGCGCTGGAGCATATCGACCAGATCGAGGTGAAGAACCTCGCCGATGCTCTGGGCCAGTTGCACGAGGCCGGTTTCCAGACCATCGGGCTCGATTCGGAAGGACCAGCCGAGCTCGAAAAGACCTTCGACGGCGATAAAATCGCGCTGGTGCTGGGCGCCGAGGGCAAGGGTCTGCGGCAGAAAACCCGCGAGACGGTGACGGCACTGGCCCGCCTCGACATGCCCGGCGCGATCCGCTCGCTGAACGTATCGAATGCGGCGGCGGTGAGCCTTTATGTGGCGAGGAAATTCATAGCGAGTAGTGAGTAGCGAGTAGCGAGTAGCGAGTAGCGAGTAGCGAGTAGGCTTGGACACGAATTCCCTACTGGCTACTCACTAATTCCTACTCACTCCTATCCCACTTCATGCCCCGCCATTCGCTCCAGCGCTCTCACCAGCGCCGAGTGGTCCTCCTTGGCTCCGCCATTGGCGGCGCAGGAATTTAACAATTGCTGCGTGGTCGAGGTGTTGGGCAGCGACACGCCGAGCGCCTTGGCGCCTTCAAGCGCCAGGTTGAGATCCTTCTGGTGTAGCTCGATGCGAAAGCCCGGCGCGAAGGTGCGCTTGATCATGCGCTCGCCATGCACTTCGAGGATGCGCGAGGCGGCGAGCCCGCCCATCAGCGCCTGCCTGACCTTGGCCGGATCGGCGCCCGCCTTCGAGGCGAAGACCAGCGCTTCGCCGACGGCTTCGATGGTGAGCGCCACAACGATCTGGTTGGCGACCTTGGTGGTCTGGCCGACGCCGTTCGGTCCGACCAGCGTGATGTTCTTGCCCATCCTCTCGAACACGGGCCTGGCGTGCTCGAAGGCCCTTTCCTCGCCGCCGACCATAATGGTGAGCGAGGCCGCCTTGGCGCCGACTTCGCCGCCCGACACCGGCGCGTCAAGATAGTCGCAGCCGAGTTCGTTGACCTTTTTGGCGAATTCCTTGGTGGCGATCGGCGAGATCGAGCTCATGTCGATGACGAGCTTGCCCTTGGTCAAGCCGGAGGCGACGCCGTTCTCGCCGAACAGCACCTCGGCCACCTGGGGCGTATCCGGAACCATGGTGATGATGATGTCGGCCGCCTTCGCCACCGCGTTGTGGCCGGAAACGGTCTTCAGCCCTTTGGCGACAAGGTCAGCAGACGGCCTGGAGCGATGGTCGCTAGCGACGACCGGATAGCCGGCATCGAGCAGATGCCCCGCCATCGGCGCGCCCATGATGCCGAGGCCGATGAAGCCGATGGTTTCCATTGGTGTCGCTCCTGAAAGCTTGTTCGAACTCATCAAAGGCCGGCGCTGCCCCTCATCCGCCTGCCGGCGCCTTCTCCCCGTGTAGAGACGGGGAGAAGGACGCTCTTAAGCCGCCGCGCTGCCCTGCCCGGCGAATTCGCGGAACCAGCCGAGCCCCGCCTCCGTGCCGGCCTTCGGCTTGTATTCGGCGCCGATCCAGCCGGAATAGCCGAGCCGGTCGATGTGGTCGTAGAGGAAGGGATAGTTGATCTCGCCCGTCCCCGGCTCGTGACGGCCGGGATTGTCCGCAAGCTGGATATGCGCGATGCGGCCGAGGTTCGCCTCGATGGTACGGGCGAGATCCCCCTCCATCATCTGCATGTGATAGATGTCGTATTGAAGGAACAGGTTCTTCGAGCCGATGCGATCGATCAACGCCAGGGCCTGGTCGGAATAGTTCAGGAAGAAGCCGGGGATGTCGCGGGTGTTGATCGGCTCGATCAAGAGCCTGATGCCGGCCTGCTCCAGTTTCTCGGCCGCGAAGGCGAGGTTTTCGGCAAAGACGTTTTCCAAGACAGTACGATCGGCACCCTGCGGCGCGATGCCAGCAAGGCAGTTGATCTGTTCGCAGCCCAGCGCATGCGCATAGGTGATCGCTTTAGCCACGCCCTGCCTGAATTCTGGCACCCGGTCGGGCAGCACCGCAATGCCGCGCTCACCCTTCGCCCAGTCGCCGGCCGGCAGGTTGAACAGAACCTGCGTCAGGCCGTTCTTCTTCAGCCGCGCCGCGACGACGTCCGGGGCATGGTCATACGGGCCGATATATTCGACGCCCTTGAAACCAGCGCGGGCGGCGGCATCGAAACGATCGAAGAACTCATGCTCGCCGAAGAGCATCGAAAGATTAGCTGAAAAACGCGGCATTCCTTTTTCTCCTTCGCTCGCCAGGCCTCAATCGAGCATCATGATGGCCGTCGGCGCATCCTCGTTGCGTTCGGCAAGCTCCTCGAACTCGGTGATCTTGTCGATTTCCGTGCCCATGGAAATGTTGGTGACGCGCTCGAGGATGAATTCCAGCACCACTGGAACCTGGTGCTCCTTCATCAGCCGCTGCGCCTCCTTGAAGGCACCGGCGAATTCCTCGGGCTTCTTCACACGGACCGCCTTGCAGCCCATCGCCTCGGCCACCGCGACATGGTCGACGCCGTAGCCGGCCTCCGGATCGCCTGCACGGTTGACGTTCTCGAAGGCAAGGCTCACCTCGTAATCCATCGAAAAACCACGCTGCGCCTGGCGGATGAGGCCGAGATAGGCGTTGTTCACAACGACGTGGATGTAAGGCAGCTTGTACTGGGCGCCGACAGCCAGCTCCTCGATCATGAACTGGAAATCATAGTCGCCGGAAAGCGCGACGATGGCGCGATCCGGATCGGCGGCGCGCACGCCGAGCGCCGCCGGCAGCGTCCAGCCGAGCGGGCCGGCCTGGCCGCAATTTATCCAGTTGCGCGGCTTGTAGACGTGCAGGAACTGCGCGCCGGCGATCTGCGACAGGCCGATCGTGGTGACATAGGTGGTGTCGCGGGCAAACGCCTTGTTCATCTCCTCATAGACGCGCTGCGGCTTCAACGGCACCTGCTCGAAATGCGTCTTGCGCTTCATCGTCTTCTTGCGCTGCTGGCACTCCTTTGCCCAGCCCGACCAGTCGCGCAGCTTGCCGGCGGTGCGCAACTCCGTGGCAACGTCGAGCAGGATCTTCAGCGCGGCGCCCGCATCCGAGACGAAGCCGAGATCCGGCGCGAAGACGCGGCCGATCTGGGTGGGCTCGATGTCGACATGGATGAATTTTTTCCCCTTGGTGTAGACGTCGACCGAGCCGGTGTGGCGGTTGGCCCAGCGGTTGCCGATGCCGAAGACGAAGTCGGAGGCCAGCATCGTCGCATTGCCGTAGCGGTGCGAGGTCTGCAGTCCGCACATCCCAGCCATCAGCCAATGGTCGTCGGGGATCGCGCCCCAGCCCATCAAAGTCGGGATGACCGGCACGCCGGTGACTTCGGCGAATTCGATCAAAAGATCGGAAGCGTCGGCGTTGATGATGCCGCCGCCGGCGACAATCAGCGGCTTTTCCGCCTCGTTGAGCATCGCCAGCGCCTTCTCGGCCTGGGCGCGCGTCATCGCCGGCTTGAAGGGAGCGAGCGGCTCATAGGCGTCGATGTCGAATTCGATCTCGGCAAGCTGCACGTCGAGCGGCAGGTCGACCAGCACAGGTCCGGGCCGCGATGAGCGCATCAGGTGAAACGCCTTCTGCAGCGCCATTGGAACCAGGTAAGGTTCCATGACGGTGACCGCCCATTTGGCGACAGGTGCTGCGATCGAAGCGATGTCGACGGCCTGGAAATCTTCTTTGTTGAGGCGCGCGCGGGGAGCTTGACCAGTTATGCAGAGGATCGGAATCGAATCCGCCGAGGCCGAATAAAGGCCGGTGATCATGTCGGTGCCGGCCGGACCGGAGGTGCCGATGCAGAGCCCGATATTGCCGGCCTTGGCGCGCGTATAACCTTCGGCCATGTGCGAGGCGCCTTCGACATGGCGTGCCAACACATGGCGGATGGTGCCGCGCGCCTTCAGCGCCGAATAGAGCGGATTGATCGCCGCGCCCGGCACGCCGAAGGCATTGGTGATGCCTTCCTTTTCGAGAACGAAAACCGCCGCGTCGACAGCGCGCATCCTGGCCATGACAAGCCTCCACTTCGTTGGTTGGCTTGACTATGACAGCGCGTCTCCGATTTTTCAATTTTTTCAGAATATTTTTCCATTTCCAGAAAACGGCTGTTATAAGCTGATTTTGCTTCACTTTTCGTTTTCCAGAAGACCCATCGCAGAAACGACTGAAAAACTTTTTCATTGCATCCGAGTCAAAACCGGCGAGAATGCCGCCTATGGAAACGACGGAAAAACGCCAGCGCGGCAGGCCGCGCGCCTTCAATGGCCCGTCCGAAGCGGCCTCGGTGCAGTCGCTCGACCGGGCGCTGCGGATCCTGGCGATCGTCGCCGAGGCCAGCGGCTTGTCGCTGAGTGAAATCGCGGCGCAAAGCGGCATCGCCGCCTCCACCGCCTATCGCATGCTGACGACGCTGGAGAACCACGGCATGGTCGAGTTCGATACGGCCGACCAGCTTTGGTCGGTCGGCGTCGAAACCTACCGTATGGGCGCTGCTTTCCTGCGTCGGCGCAAGCTGGTCGACCGCGCGCGCATCGTCATGCAGGAATTGATGGAAAAGACCGGCGAGACCGCCAATCTCGGCGTCGCCGAGGACGATTGCGTCGTTTTCGTCAGCCAGGTCGAAACGCACCAGGCGATCCGCGCCTTCTTCCGGCCGGGCACGCGCAGCCCCTTTCATGCTTCCGGCATCGGCAAGGCGGTGCTGGCGCATCTCGAGCCGGAACGGGTGGCCGCTATCCTGCGCAAGGCGGGCCTGCAGCGCTATACCGACAAGACGCTTTCCGACATCTCGGCGCTTGCCCATGATCTGGCCGTTATCAAGCATCGCGGCTGGTCGGTCGACGACGAGGAGCGCCACCCCGGCATGCGCTGCGTGGCCGCCGCCATCTTCAACGAGTTCGGCGAGCCGCTCGGCGGCGTTTCGGTGTCCGGACCTACGGTGCGGGTCACGCCCGAGCGGCTGGCCGAAATCGGTCCGCTGGTGCGCGACGCCGCGGTCGAAGTGACGAAGATGATTGGCGGCGTGAAAGCCTACTGACCAGTGCGTTTCACCGTTTCACGGAAACGGCGAAACGCACTATCTTCTTGTTTTACCGCAATTCCGGACGGAAACCGCTCACACTGTTCCTGGAATTGCTCTAGGACGCGCCCGGCAATGGGCTCTTTGCCGATATGTCGAAGAAATCGAGCAGGATGGCCAGGCCGACGCCACAGGCCGCCAAGATGAGGCCGGCGATGAATATCCGACAGGCGCGGTCATGAATGCTTCGCTGGAGGGATTTGATGTCGAGCAGAATGGCAAGCGCCCGCATCTGCAGCGCGATGCCGACCAGGATCGGCAGGACGGCAATCAGATGGTAAGTCTGCCATGGGATCGGGTTGGCCGCCCAATGGGTGATGAAGCCTAGCGAGAACGCCAGCAGGATGCCGACGATGGTGATGGTGCCGTTGCGGAAAACCGGTTCGACCCGTTCTTCCTTGGGATCCTGATTGTCCAAGCGAACCTTCCCTCGGTTGCCGTCAAAGCCAGATTAAACGCTCGCAAAATCGCTGTACATCGTTGGTTTCTCGGCAAGGTCGACCGGCGATAGCCAGGCCCGGACTTGACCGTCTTGCCGGGGCGTCGGGATGCACGCAAAAGGGCACGAATGCGGAAAACAGTTTACCTTATCCGCCGCTTCACTTTGCGGATGCATGGCGGCGACACCGCCGGTCGAGCCGATCGGCAGCCCCAGCAGCAACCCGCTGGTCGATCTCATTCCGATCTCGCTGGCTCTGGAGGAGATCATCACCGCTGGCGTGCGCCAGCATTTGAAGAACCCTATCGCTGCTAAATTCGGGACTATGCTTGCCGGCGAGCGCAGTTTGAACGGCCGCCACGAAATCGTGGTGTGCGGCTCTGTCGACGACAAGGGCTCTCCCGGCAACGAGCCTTTCATCGGCAAGATCTATCCCGATGCCGGAAACAGCTTCGAACTCATTGCGATAAATGCCGTTTCAGTCAGCGGCGCCTGCAAGGCGGCGGGATTGGCGCTGCCGGAGCTGAAGCCCAGTTCCTGAACTGATGCAGGCGGGAACATTGTCCGGTTCAAATCACGCCAATCAGGGATGCTTTGTGCCCAGACGCAAAAGAGGGGCTGCGGGCAGCCCCTCTTTACTGGCCGTCGAGTTAGCTCCCTCCTAGAGCCTGCAATAGCGCGGGCCGTCGTAGCTCATATAAGTGTCGGTGCGCTCGTCATAGCTGGCGTAGCGGGCGTAGCAGCGGCGGACGTGGATCGAGTCATAGCCGTCGTCTTCGACATAGACGCTGCGGGGCTGCTGCTGAGCAAGCAGGCTGCCGAGAACGAAACCGCCGACGCCGGCGGCGATGCCGATGCCAAGCTCGCGGCGGTGGTGATGGTCGTGGGCGGCCGAAGGCTGGACGGTGCCGACGAGCGAGCCGGCCGCGACGGTGGTGGCGATGAGGCCGGAAACGATGGTGCGCTTGAACATGACGATCTCCTGTTTCGGTGGAGAGGCGAACTATCCGCCTCTTGATCGTCTGTCGCTGCGGCCCGGAAAAAGGTTCGAAATTTTTTTGCGACAGCGAATACGGGTAGCGAATAGGGACAATTCGCGATCCGGCCACCCTATCCGCTATTCCCTATTCGCTAACCCATCCCCATGATGTGCCTCAGCCAGAAGGCCAGCACGATGAAGCCGACGAAGGTGGCGACGCCGGTCCAGTCGATATTGGCCTTCTTCAGATCGCTGACGGCTTTCACCAGCAAAAGCCAGGTCACGACGATGAGCGGCAGGATGATGACAAATCTGATCATGCGGCACCCCGTTCGATGCGATTGCACCTGACAAAGATGTAGGAAGCGGCGGTCCGCTTTTCAGCATGCCGGCCAAGCGGCGGCATCCATTGGCAACCCGAAACGGAGTTTTGTCTTTACTGGCGCACGAAATGTGCTACCGGAGCGCCGTGCCCTTGTAGCTCAGCTGGTAGAGCAGCGGTTTTGTAAACCGAAGGTCGCGGGTTCGATCCCTGCCGGGGGCACCATCCTGTAGCGGAGACGACCGCATTGCCCCTTCGAACAAACGCTGTTCGCGAGCGCACGCGGCTAAGCACGCCTGTTGTGATCGCTAGTGGCGTGACGCAGATGCGGGGAAGCAGCCCCGCCAGCAAGATCCGTCGCTCTATATTTCCGGCAGGATGCTATTCCGGCAGGATGCCGCCATGTCGCGAACACTGATCATCGTTGGTCTCGGTATGGTTGCCGTAGGTCTGCTGTGGCCCTGGGTGGACCGGATCGGCCTTGGCAGGTTGCCTGGTGATATCTTGATCGAGCGCGAGAACTTCAGGCTCTACGTTCCCATCACCACGGGAATACTGATCAGCGTCGTGGTCTCGGCGATCCTATGGCTGATCGACCGTTAGGGGCACTTCGGCGGTAGCGTTTTCGCACTCACACCCCGACCGCCGCCACCAGCACCCTGTTCTGCCGCCGTATCGCCGCGCGCAGCTCCGGTATCTTAGCCTCGTCGCGCTTCACGAACTCGATGAACATCATGTTCATGTTGTTGAAGATCAGCTCGCCCACCGCCGGGCCGTCTATGTCCGGGCGCACAAGGCCGAGTTCCTGCAGGCGGACTATCAGCGCGCTGATCTGCTTGGTCAATTCCCGGTCGAGCGCGGTGTAGGCCTGGCCGAAGGGGCTGTCGGGCAATTGCGTCGAGATCGCCATTGCCTGGCGCCACATCTCCTTGCTCAGATAATTCAGCGAGTGCTCGATATAGATGCCGATCAGCGTGTCCAGCGCGTCGCCGACATTGGCGGGCGGGTTGGCGACCACCCCTCGCCCGGCATTCAGCACCTCGTTGACCTCCATCGACACGATGGCGCCGAGGATGTCGCCTTTGTTCTGGTAGTAATTGTAGATGGTGCCGATCGAGACCTCGGCTTGCGTCGCGATCGCCTCGATCTTGGCGCCTTCATAGCCGGCCTCGCGAAACAGCGCGGTTGCCGCATCGATGATGCGGCGGTGCCGGTCCGCCTTCTGCCGTTCGCGCAATCCGCTCATATCGGCCTCTCTGCCACAAAATCATAATTGACTCAATTTTAGAATTGGTTCAACTTTTCTTCCAACAAGCCAGCAAGGCAGGGAGAACACTCGATGACCGTCAACATTCGGAATCCGCTTTCCACCCTGAAGTCTCATCTTTCAGCCGCTTGCGCGGCTGCGGCGCTGCTCCTCGCTGCCGGAGGCGCCCAGGCGGCCGATCTCAACGCGCTGATCTGGTGCGACCATTCCGACCCGGCGCTGCTGCAGCCCTTCGAGCAGGCCAATAACGTCAAGGTCAACGTCAAGGAATTCGAAGGCACCGGCGCGGGGCTGGCCATCGTCGACCAATCGCAGCCCGGCGACTGGGATGTGATGGTGATCGATTCCATCGACGTGCCCCGCGGCGTCGAGAAAGGCCTGTTCGAGCCGCTCCCCGAGGACAAGCTGCCCTTCGCCGACCTGTTTCCCGAAGTGAAGATGGACAAGTCGACCGTCGTCAACGGTAAGCGCTACGGCATCACCGAAAAGTTCGGCTACAACACGATCGGCTTCAACAAGACCAAGGTCGACCCGGCCGACATGCAGTCGCTGGCCTCGCTCACCAGCGACAAATACAAGGGCAAGATCGCGATCTACGACTATTACCTGCCGGTGATCGGCATGGCCGCTCTGGCCATCGGCAAGAAGACCGCCGACCTCACCGAGGCCGACCTGCCGGCGCTAAAAGCCGAATTGCTCAAGATGAAGGCCAACGCCAAGCTGGTCGGCGAGGTCACGGCCAGCCAGACCGCTCTCGCCACCGGCGAGGTCGACATATTGGTCGGCGGCGGCGAATGGGTGACGGCCGGCCTTGCCAAGGAAAACCCGGCGCTCGACTTCTCGATCCCGAAGGAGGGTGCTGTGCTCTGGTCGCAGTCGCTCGCCATGTTCAAGGATTCCAAGAACAAGGACATGGCGCTGAAATTCATCCAGTACATTCTGAGCCCCGAGGGCCAGGCGCGGCTTGCGACCTCTTCCTGCTATTGGGGGGTGCCGTCGAACAAGAAGGCGGCGCTCACCGACGATCAGAAGAAGATCCTGCGCTTCGACGAGCAGCCCGGCTTCCTCGCCCGCGCCCAGGCCTATCCGGCTCCGAACGCCGATCTCGACAAGAAGATGCAGGACATGTGGACCGAGATGCTGCAGGCGCAGTAAACCAGCCGATGGCGTTCGCGGGAAACAATTCGCGTGCCCTGCCCTGGGCGCTGGTCACGCCGGCGCTGGCATGGACATGTGCTTTCTTCGTGCTGCCCTTCATCGCCATGGGATTTTCCAGCCTCACGGCGCATGAAGGCGGCGGCTTCACTTTAGCCAATTACAGCCAGTTCTTCACCGATCCGTCCTATTGGCGGGCGATGGTGAACTCGCTGGAGGTGACGGCGATCGTCACCGTGATCTCGATCCTGCTTGCCTATCCCTTTGCCTGGATTCTTGCCGAGATGGTGCCGGAACGCTGGCAGCGGCTGGCGCTGATGCTGGCCGTGCTGCCGTTCTGGACCTCCTATGTCGTGCGCTCCTATTCCTGGCTGCTGGTGCTGGCGCAAAACGGCGTCATCAACCGGGCGCTGACCGGCATCGGCCTGATCGGCGAGCCGCTGCAGCTTGCGAACACGCGTTTCGCCACCGTCACCGGCTTCGTGCATTTCTTCGTCATGCTGTTGACGCTGACGATCTTCGCCAATTTGAAGCAGCTCAGCCCGAGTTACCGCAAGGCTGCCGCCGATCTGGGCGCCGGGCCGGTGCGCACCTTCCTGCATGTCGTGCTGCCGCTCACCTTGCCCGGCATCATGGTCGGCGCCTTCCTCACCTTCGTGCTCTGCATCGGCGACTACATCACGCCGCAGATCCTCGGCGGCAACAACGAGCTGGTCATGCCGCAGCTCGTCATGATGCAGATCGGCCGCCGCGGCGATTTTCCGCTGGCTTCCGCGCTGTCGATCATCCTGATGGCTGTTGTGACCATCGCCTATCTCGCCTGCGCGCGCTGGCTGAAGATCGAGCGGGCCTGACCATGCGCGCCGCCGTTCGCCTCGCCGCCTGGCTCTACGCCATCGCGATCTACGGCTTCATCTTCCTGCCGGTGGTCGTGCTGGTGCTGTTCTCGCTGCAGGCGACCTCTTTCCCGATCCCGCCCTTCACCGGCCCGTCGCTGCGCTGGTATCAGGCGGTGCTGTCGGATGCGCGGCTCACCTCGGCGCTGGTCAATTCGCTGCTGGTGGCGGTGCTCTCCTCGCTCGTTTCTGTCACGCTCGGCTTTCTTTCCGCCTGGGGGTTCGCGCGCTTCGTGCTGCCGGGCTCGGCCATCCTGCGCGGCCTGATCACACTGCCGCTCACTGTGAGTTATCTCATCATCGGCATGGGGCTTTTGGTGTTGTTCAACTGGGCCGGCGTGCCGAAGTCGCTGCTTGCGGCCGGCATCGGCCATGTCGTGATCAACCTGCCGCTCTGCTTTGCCATCATCTATAGCCAGATGGGCGACCACCAGATCAACATCGAGCGCGCAGCCCGGGACCTCGGCGCCGCCGAGTGGAAGGTGCTGCTCATGATCACCATGCCGGTGATGGCGCCGGCGATCTTCGCCGGCTTTTTCCTGTCGATGACGTTTTCCTGGGACGAGTTCGTCATCTCCTTCCTGCTCACCCGCTTCCAGACGACGCTGCCGGTGGAGATCTGGAACCTGCTGCGTTCCGGCCTCAACCCCAAGACCAATGCCGTCGGCTCGCTGGTCTTTGCCGTCTCCATCGTCCTGGTGGTGTTTTTCGAATTGACGCTGTTGCGGAGAAAGCCGGCATGAGCGCGCCTTTGATCGACATCCGCAGCGTCTCGCACCGCTTCGGCCAACTAGCGGTGCTGAAGAACGTCTCGCTCGCCATCGAGCCCGGCAGCTATACGATCCTGCTCGGGCCGTCCGGCTCCGGCAAGACGACGCTGCTTTCGATCCTCGGCGGCTTCGTCACGCCCAGCGAGGGCAAAGTGTTCATCCGCGGCACGGATTGCACCGCTCTGCCGCCGGCCAAGCGTCCGACGACCACCGTGTTCCAGGACTACGCGCTATTCCCGCATATGAGCGTCGGCGGCAATGTCGGCTTCGGGCTGCGCATGCGGGGCGTCGACGGCGCGAGCCGGGCGGCGAAGGCGCGCGAGGCGCTGGCTCTCGTGGGGTTGGCGGCCGCCTTCGACAAGAAGCCGCATCAGCTCTCCGGCGGCCAGCGGCAGCGCGTAGCGCTGGCCCGCGCGCTGGTGATCGAGCCCGCGGTGCTTTTGCTCGACGAGCCGCTCGGTGCGCTCGATCTCAAGCTGCGCCGGCAGATGCAGGACGAGCTGAAGGCGATCCAGAAGCGCGTCGGCACCGCCTTTATCCATGTCACGCACGACCAGGAAGAAGCGATGGCGCTGGCCGACCATTGCGTGGTGATGAATGAGGGCCGGATCGAGGACGAAGGCCCGCCCGAGCGGGTCTATGCGCGGCCGGCGACGCGCTTTTCCGCCACCTTCATGGGCGAAAGCACGATCCTTGTCGGCACCGTTACCGAGGCGAAGAATGGGACCGTCACGGCCATGACGGCGCTCGGGCCGATTTCACTGCCCGGTGTCTCGCCTGCCGATGCCACGGTCGCGCTCGCCATCCGACCCGAGCACCTGGTTTTTGGCGAAGCGAAAGGCAATGTCACGCTGGGCATGGCCAAGGTCGGCGATGTCGTCTTCCAGGGTAGTTTCAAGCGCGTGCTGGCCACCTCGACGCTGGATCCTGCACTGCAATTTATCGCGAAGGCGCCCGCTTCCGCTGCCATTCAGGCAGGCGACACGATCCCGGTTTCATGCCAGGCTCAAGACATCATCTTATTGGCGGACTGATCCATGGGCACGCTTCCGGTCATCGAGGCTCCGGACTGGTACGAAACCATCCGCATGGGCGACGACATCACGCTCATCCATGAGCCGTGGATAAAACCGTTCTTCCGCTGCAATATCTGGCATGTGCGCGGGCGCGACCGCGATCTGCTGTTCGACACCGGCCTTGGCCATTTCAGCCTGAGGCGCCATGTGCCGCTGGTGAGCGAGCGCAAGCTTACTTGCGTGGCCAGCCACACGCATTTCGACCATATCGGCTGCCATCACGAATTCCCGGAGCGCTGCGTGCATTCGGCCGAAGCGGCAATCCTGGCCGATCCGCGCAACGAATGGACGGTGGCGGACCGCTATGCCAATGAGGAGATGTTCGACGGCGCGCCGGAAGGCTGGGATACGGCGCGCTACCGCATCCTGCCCGCGCCGGCAGGCCGGCTGCTCGAGCACGGCGATGTCGTCGATCTCGGCGACCGCGCCTTCGAGGTGATCCACACGCCTGGACATTCGCCCGGCGGCATCGCGCTTTATGAGAGGAAGACCGGTATCCTGCTGTCGGGCGACATCATTTATGACGGGCCGCTGATCGACGATGTCTACCACTCAGACATCGGCGACTATGTCGAGACGCTGCTTGCCATGCGCGAGCTTGACGTCTCGGTCGTGCATGGCGGTCATTTTCCGAGCTTCGGCAAGGTGCGCTACCGGCAACTCATCGACGAGTATGTCGCGGGCAAGCGCAAGGCCGGGTGCCACCTGCAAAGGTGAGGAACACCGACGGCGGACGATGCGGTCCAGCCTTCCGAATGGGAACAAGCATCTTTCGACGCCGCCGTGTCACCGTTTTGGATCAGCCCTATCTTTCGGGAGCGTGATCGTATATTTCGGCGGCGTTCCATTGCGGTACTTCTTCCATGGCCTCAGCCGATCCTTCAACCGCACCACCGTCTTCTTGTAGACAGGCGCCGGCAGCCCGGCGAGATCGTAATAATCCTCGAGGATCGTAGTGCCCAGAAGCGCCTTCTCTTGCGGGTAGAAGGAAAAGTGCGCCGCGATCAGATCGCCGAAAACCTTGCCCGGCCGTCCGAGCTTGACGGGCAGGACGGCGGAAAACCACTCTTCTTCGTCTCCCAGCGGGTGAAAAAGGTCGCCCAGTTCAACGATCTCCGACCCGAAAAAGCCGATCGCGTTGATGGAAAAACGCGACGCCTTGACTTCGCAGTCGGGCACCCGGAAATCGCCCAGCCGGCCGGTGCGCACCGCTTCGATCAGGATCGGATGCATCGCGAGCGGGAACGTCGGATGAGACCATGAGAATGGGCACATCGCCTGGCAGGTCAGCGGCCCTTCGATCTGAACCGCGGAGAGGTATTTGATGAATGTGTTGCAGATGGCGTTGTTGATGATGAGCGGCGCATACCAAAGCGCCGAGCCCCGCTCGGTCAGCACCCGTTCCATGTAGTTTTCGAAAAAACCGTCCTCGAGAAACACGATGTCATCGTCCAGCCTCAGATAGAAAGCATCTGGATCGTCGCAGAAACGGAAAAAACGTCCGATGGCGTCGTTTTTTCCGTTGGCCCCGGGCAACGTCTTGATTTTGATCCGCGAATCGGCGCTCGCCAATTGCCTGAGATAGGCCCGATCCTGCTCGTTGCGGCAGTTGTCCCACAGATGCCATTCGTGCACATGAGAACTCTTCAGGACATAGTGGCTAAGCACGCCAAGATATTTCTCACGTCCGGCCGGAGTGACAACGATCAGCTTCATGGATAGCCATCCTGACGGGACGTTTTGCGCAAATGCGAACTATCCGTCAGTCGATAACCCGCCGCCGATCTCGCGGCAAGCGAGCCAAGCATTCGACCTTCTGAAGCGAGCAACTTTGGTGTAAGTGCCGCGAGACAGCAAAGCAGCCCACCGAAGCATGAACTCCACCAGCAGATCTCCGCAGCCGACCAGCCACCGCAATCTCGTGATCGTCAGAGCCGGCGACCATTCCCTGCATCGTGGTTGGGGCGCGGACGAGCCTGGATGTGACTTCGACCTGATCGTCAGTTACTACGGATCCGATCCATCGGCCTTCAGACTGCCTTACGAAAGGCGAGTGGATCGGAAAGGCGGCAAGTTTGACGGCCTTTTCGCGCTGTTCAATCAGCAGCCGGACCTGCTCCAGCGCTATCGGTATTTCTGGCTTCCGGACGATGATCTCGATGCAGATCGAAGAACAATCGAGGCCATATTTGCGAATATGCGCCGGCTCGGCCTTGATGTCGGCCAACCCTCTCTGACGCTCGACAGCTATTTTTCGCATCTGCCGTTCATGCGTTGCGACAGCTTCGAGTTCCGCTTCGTGGACAAGATCGAGATTATGGCTCCCTGCATCAGAGCCGACGTGCTGGTCAAGGTGCTGCCGCTCTTCGAACATTCAATGAGCGGCTTCGGCCTTGATTCGATTTGGACGCGCCTGGCGCCGGACAACCGACGCAAGTCCGCCGTGTTCGATGATTTGTCGATTCGTCACACGCGCCCTGTCGGAAGCGCGCTTGCCCAAACGATGTTGGAAAAAGGCCTTACACCCGAGGCGGAATACGCGCAGCTGAAGGCCAGATTTGGCCTGGATGAATTTTATCCGATCTCCTATGAGGCCGTGGACAGAAAGGGGCGCCTTTGGCGATCGAAGACTGCCATAGGCCTGCGCATGATGCTGCATTACGCCCGACGGCTAAATGCATTCAGACAGGTGTATCGACTGAAGAAAACGCTGTGGCGGCATGTTCGCCGACAGCATTTCAAGGCGATCGAACTCTCAGCCATCGCGATCGAGCCGTTTCCGGCTCGGACTGCCGACGGGGCAATGACATGTTGAATAGCGCCGAACTTCTTGTCGTAGGGGCCGGATTCTACGGCGCAACGCTTGCCGAGCGTGTTGCAACCAGGCTGGGCCGCCGTGTGCTGGTGATTGATCGACGCACGCACATAGGCGGCAACGCCTACACCGAGCCCGACGCTGCCACCGGCGTCGAGATCCACCGCTATGGGCCTCACATCTTCCATACATCCAACAAAGAGGTCTGGGACTATCTGCACGCCTTCACGCAATTCAGTTCCTATCGGCACCGTGCGTTTTCGTCATATCGCGATCAGATCTATTCCTTGCCGATCAACCTGGCGACGATCTGCCAGTTCTTCGGCAAACGGCTCAGCCCGGATCAAGCGCGAGCGCTGATTGCCGAGCAATCGTCCGAACTCGGGGACCGGCAGCCGGCCAATCTCGAGGAGAAAGCTATCTCCCTTATCGGGCGCCCGCTCTACGAGGCGCTCATCAGAGGCTACACTGCCAAGCAGTGGCAGACCGACCCGCGCGAGCTTCCGCCGCAGATCATCGCGCGTTTGCCGGTGCGCTACACATTCGAGGACGGCTATTTCAACGATCGATACCAGGGACAGCCGCTCGAAGGCTATACGGCAATCTTCCACAAGATGCTTGCGCACCCGCTGATCGAGACCAGGCTCGGCGTCGATTTCTTCCAGATCAAGGGATCGCTGCCCAAAAATATTCCTATCGCCTACACGGGCGCCATCGACCGATATTTCGACTACGCCGAAGGAGACCTCGGATGGCGGACAATCGACATCGAGTTCGAACATATGGACACGCCGGACTATCAAGGCACAGGGATCGTGCATTTCGCCGACCAAGCCGTGCCTTACACGCGCATCGTCGAGTTCAGGCACTTCAACCCGGAGCGTGAATTTGAAGGCAACAGGACGCTGATCGGTCGCGAATTCTCGCGTTTTGCTCGTCGCAGCGACGAACCTTACTATCCTATCGACACCCGCGCCGACCAACGTATCTACGAGCGCTACCTGGCGCGCGCTCGTCTCGAACAAAACACTCATTTCGGCGGCCGGCTCGGAACATACCGCTATCTCGACATGCACCAGGCAATCGGCGCGGCGCTCAAGGCATTCGAGACCGTCTTCGTGCCGTATCTCGAAGGTCGATCGGAGACGGTGTCGATGAGAGGGCGGCCTTCCTGAGCGAAGTCGGCCAAACTCTTAACAACTAGAGGATGATCCCGAAAAGTGGAACCGGTTTCGGACATGCTCCAACAAAGAGTTAGATCAGGATGGCGATTCAACGAAACGTCATCCTGATCTAGGCTAGGGCCGCGGCAGGGGTGGCAATCTGGCTCCGGAACCACTCAAATGTCCGTCGAATACCGTCCTGATAATCTGTAACGGCTTCCCAACCTGGAAGAATACGCTTGGCCAATCTCAAGTCGGGGCAACGATTTGTCGGATCTTGAGGAACCGGTTCATGATGGACGATCGAGCTGCCGGGAACCAGGGAGCAGACGAACTTCGCGATATCCAGGACCGAAACCTCGCAATTGTTGCCGATATTGAGCGGGCCACGATGTGAAATGTTGTCGCGCCAGAAGAAACGCTCCAATCCGTCGACGATGTCATCGACATAACCCCAGCTGCGCGATTGCAGGCCATCACCATAGACTGTCAGTATTCCAGTCGTCAGCGCCTGGCTTATGAAGTTCGAAATCGCACGCCCGTCATCTATACGCGTGCGGGGTCCATATACGTTGAAGAGCCGCACCACTCTCACGTCGAGACCTTGCGTGCGTTGGGTCTCGAACAACAGCGCTTCCGTGCAGCGCTTGCTTTCGTCATAGGAGGACCTGGGGCCCGTGCAATCCACTGAACCTCGGTAACTCTCTGGCTGTGGGGAGATCTGCGGATCTCCATATACCTCCGAGGTGGATGAAAAGCAGAAGCGGCCGCCAGGCTTGAGCAAACCCAGGAGGTTGAAAGCACCGCCGACATTGGCGCGAATGGTGCGAGCCGGATCACTCATATACCAGCATGGTGAAGCGGGCGATGCCAGGTGAATAATCTCGTCGAACCGTTGCGAGGTAGCGAAGACCTCCGCATCCTCGATCTCGATGCTCAATCGCGGATCGTTAACGTGCGCAAGGTTCTGGCGCGAGCCGGTCCATAAGTTGTCGACCACAACAAGGCAGTCGAGATCCGTGCGCTGCAAGAGACGATCGGCCAGATGCGAGCCTATGAAGCCACTGCCTCCGGCGACCAACACCGCGCGACGATCCTTACGACTTGTTCCATGCATCATCACGCCGATTTTGTTTTCGGAGCGCACTCGCCCCGGAGTTGAATCGAAAGACACATAGAGCCTGGCGAATTGCTAAGCAATCTAGCGAGCGCGTTTTCGCTACCCCGCCGATCTCGCAAATGCATGCGGAACCCAACCAGCTGGAGACGTCCCACGCGATTTCACGAAAGATGCCGCGGTCATCGCGACCGCGGGCCGTTCACGCCGCATATCTGGCGAATGCCATTCCCGCGCAGACCAAAGCGCCTCATGGGAACGGCAAACCGCTCGTACCTTTGTGCTGATGCAACCGCGGACGGACACCGCTTCGCACGTTTCCCGGAATCGCTTTAAAGCGCCCTTTGCGGGCAAGGCGTTCCCGTCGCGTCGCCGCAGCGGGAAGTCGTCGGCTGCGGCCGCTGACTCATCTCTTCCGAATGACGCACGAGTTCAGCGAACATCAGCGCGAAACTTCCCATCATCAGGAAGACTATGATCAGACGCGTTACCGGCAATAGACAGGTCTCTCGACTGGCCAGCCCCCGCCAACCCATCCACTGTCGGCTAACATGATCGATCCGGCTTTACGAGTGTTTAAGCCGCGTCTTAACCATAGCGGCCATCACATTCATGTCGCGCCTGTCACGAAGCGCGATTGTCGGGTGTGACCCGCCGGCCGGCGCAGCACCCTTCACAGATGTGGGCGGCGCATGCTACGCCGTCGCCGGCGCGGCCCCGCAGATGGTCGCCCTCCGGGAGCCATGAGCAAAGCCGCCAGCCGTTTCGCCTTCGTCTCTTCCGACACCGACGACGCCCGCGCCGCCCTGGAAAGTCTGTCGGCGCGCTATGGGCAGGTGCCTGTCGCCGAGGCCGAGATCATCATTGCGCTCGGCGGCGACGGCTTTCTTCTGCAGACGCTGCGCGAGACGATGAGCACGGGCAAGAAGGTCTACGGCATGAACCGGGGCACCATCGGCTTCCTGATGAACGAATATCGCGCCGGCGGGCTCGAGGAACGCATCGCCAACGCCGTTGCCGAGACGATACGCCCGCTCGAAATGATCGCTGTAACCCATGACGGCGAGTCCGTTTCGGCGCCTGCGATCAACGAAGTGGCGCTGTGGCGTCAGTCCTACCAGACCGCGAAGATCCGCATCACCGTCGACGGCCAGGTGCGGCTGGAGGAGTTGAACTGCGACGGCGTGATGATTGCGACGCCCGCCGGCTCCACCGCCTACAATCTGTCCGCGCATGGGCCGATCCTGCCGCTCGATGCGCCGCTGCTGGCGTTGACGCCGGTCAGTCCCTTCCGGCCGCGCCGCTGGCGCGGCGCGCTGCTGTCCAACAAGGCGACGGTGCGCTTCGATATACTGGAAGCCGAAAAGCGCCCGGTGAACGCCGCCGCCGACCACACCGAGGTCAAGGCCGTGGCTTCCGTCACCGTCCGGGAATCCCCGACGGCGACGGCAACTTTGCTGTTCGATCCGAACCATTCCTGGAACGAACGCATCCTGGCCGAGCAGTTCCGCTACTGAGCCGGCGCAACGATATTGGTTCGATCAAAGCATGTCGCCAAAAGTGCGCAGCGGTTTGGGAGCACGACATGCATCAAGCAAAGATTCAAAGCACGTAGCCTCAATCCGTTTCGATGCAACGCGCTTTAAGCATCGCAATTAAGGTTACGACTTCACAATTACCGGATTCCCGGCTGTTTCTGTTGACAAATCGCGGACTTGCGCCTAACTGCAGGCCAATCTTGCAGGCGCGTGGCGCCTGCCGTGACGGACACCGTTGCGATTTCCCGAACCAGCCAAAGACATCAAACACTTGTCATCAGACACCACGATCGCTCAAGAAGCGTTGACGTTCACAGACCTTGGCCTTTCGCCCAAGGTCCTCTCCGCAGTCACTGATGCCGGCTACACCGAGCCGACTCCAATCCAGGCCGGCGCCATCCCGCACGCTCTGCTCGGCAAGGACGTGCTGGGCATCGCCCAGACCGGCACCGGCAAGACCGCTTCCTTCGTGCTGCCGATGCTGACGCGCCTGGAAAAGGGCCGCGCCCGTGCCCGCATGCCGCGCACGCTGATCCTCGAACCAACGCGCGAGCTCGCCGCTCAGGTCGAGGAGAACTTCGTCAAATACGGCAAGAACCACAAGCTCAACATCGC
This sequence comes from Mesorhizobium sp. CA4, assembly GCF_020165075.1. NCBI lineage: Bacteria > Pseudomonadati > Pseudomonadota > Alphaproteobacteria > Hyphomicrobiales > Phyllobacteriaceae > Mesorhizobium > Mesorhizobium sp. CA4. Next base: position 32,377 of record NZ_JAIUHK010000038.1, on the reverse strand, counting down.
GCTTCTGATCGGCGGCGTCTCCTTCGACGAGCAGGACAAGAAGCTCGAGCGCGGCGCCGATGTGCTGATCGCCACGCCCGGCCGCCTGCTCGACCACCGCGAGCGCGGCAAGCTCTTGCTCAACGGCGTCGAAATCCTCGTCATCGACGAAGCCGACCGCATGCTCGACATGGGTTTCATTCCCGATATCGAGCGCATCTGCGAGATGATCCCGTTCACGCGCCAGACGCTGTTCTTTTCGGCGACCATGCCGCCAGAGATCACGAAGCTCACCGAAAAATTCCTGCACGCGCCGGTGCGCGTCGAAGTCTCCAAGGCGGCGTCGGCTGCGACCAACATCGTCCAGCGGCTGGTGAAGTCCGGCACGAAGCCGTGGGAGAAGCGGGAGACGCTGCGCAACCTGATCAAGGCCGAAGACGCCGACCTGAAGAACGCCATCATCTTCTGCAACCGCAAGGTCGAGGTGTCGGAACTCTTCCGCTCGCTGCTGAAACATGATTTCGACGCAGGCGCCCTGCATGGCGACATGGACCAGCGCGCCCGCATGCAGATGCTTGCCAATTTCCGCGACGGCAAGCTGCGCTACCTCGTTGCCTCCGATGTCGCCGCGCGCGGTCTCGACATTCCCGACGTCAGCCACGTCTTCAACTACGACGTGCCGATCCATGCCGAGGACTATGTCCACCGCATCGGCCGCACCGGCCGGGCCGGACGTTCCGGCAAATCCTTCACCATCGCCACCCGCTCGGACACCAAATATGTCGATGCCATCGAGAGGCTTATCGGCACGAAGATCGAATGGCATGACGGCGACTTGTCGACCGTGACCGAAAGCGAGGGCGAGGAGCAGCCGCGTCGTGGCCGCGGCGCGCCGCGTAGGGCCGGCCGCAAGGACGAGGGCCGCAAGGACCGGGGCGAGCCCAAGAAGCCGCGTCACACCAAGCGCGAGGAGGCGCCCGATGTCGCGCGCGAGGAGCAGCCTGTCGCCGAAGTGGCAGACATTGCCGAACGCCGCGCCCGCAAGGACGCTATCCGTTCCGAGAACGACCGCAAGGGCTCGGGCAACCGGCACGAGCAGCGCGCCGACACCCGGCCGCAGCGCGACCGGCCCGGCCGTCACCGTCAGGAGGAAGACGACGCAACCGTCGGCTTCGGCGACGACGTGCCGGCCTTCATGCGGATCGTCGCGAAAGTCTGAGCTCCAGCCCGGTCAGACATGAAAACGGCCCCCGAGCGGGGCCGTTTCTTTTGCTGTCCTTCGCAGGCCCTGCCCTACATCGGTCCCGGCATCATCTTGGTCGGCTTTTCCAGCATCGGAAAATCGGCCTTGGTGCATTTCACGTTCGGGTTCGTCGGGCTGAACATGCCGTTCGGATTGTCCCTGAACAGCCAGGCATGCAGGTCGTAGTGGACGAACTCCCTCGGAATGAGCGGATAGTGCCCTTCCATCGGTCCCATGAATTTCTGGCCGAACAGCGTCGGCACCTCCTTGGTGTCCGGCGTCAGCGGCACCAGCCATTCCACGCCGACCAGCTTCAAACCTTTCTTGGTCGGCTCGTAGATCAGGACATTGGGCTTCATCGGGTCGAGCGGCTTGCCGACGCTCGGGACGTTGACGAAATGGATGCCCATGGCGCCCTTCGGATAATACATCGTGCCGTCAATCTTCTCGCCAGCGTAATGGACGCAGCCGACAGTCGACAAATAGAGATCCCGCACCGCGGCGGTGTAGTCCTCATATTTGGCGAGCGATTTCTTCAGGGCCTCGATATCGGCCTTGTTCGCGTCCTCGGCCTGCGCCGGGGCGGCTCCAAGCCATGCGCCCAAAAGACCACTCAAAGCGAGGACGCCGCAGCGCCCGAGGCGAGCTGTTCTTATCATGCATTCCTCCCAGATTCCTTGATCTGGCCGTGCAAGACCGGGGCGGCAGATGCTGATTGCGCGGCCGGTTGACCGCCCCATCCCCTCTGGAACAGCAGGATGGTAGTCCCTTCCCTGGTTCTGGAAAAGCATGAATTAGAAAATTAGAATAAGCTTATGTCTTCGGCCGATTTGTCTTTGGACTCGCCGAACGAAAACGGCCCCGTGCGGGGCCGATCTGTTTTGATAGGCGTGCCGCCGGGCGCAGTTTTCTCTCAGGTAAGCGGCGACAGCTGGATTTCGACGCGCCGGTTCTGTTCGCGGCCCTGGGCCGTCGCATTGGAAGCGATCGGCCGCGTCTTGCCGAATCCGGTGACGGCGAAGCGGCGCTGATCGACGCCCTGGCCGGCGAGATAATTGGCGACGGCAAGCGCGCGCCGCTGCGACAGGTCGAAATTGTGCTGATCGCTGCCGGTCGAATCGGTATGGCCGAAGACGTCCACCGTGGTCTGCCGGAACTTCTTCAGCACCAGCGCGACCGAATTCAGCACCGGATAGAAGCCCGGCTTCACCGCGTCCTGGTCGACATTGAAGGTGATGTCGGACGGCATGTTGAGGATGATCTGGTCGCCGCTGCGGGTGACGCTGACGCCGGTGCCTTGCAACTGACGGCGGAGCTCGGCCTCGTTCTGGTCCATGGTCGCGCCGATAGCGCCGCCGGCGAGAGCGCCGATGCCGGCGCCGATCAGGGCGTTGCGGCGGTCATTGCCGCCGGCGAGCAGACCAAGGCTGGCGCCTGCCAGCGCGCCAAGGCCGGCACCGGCCGCCGTGTTGGAAATCTTCTGGTCGCCGGTATACGGATCGGTGGTGGTGCAGGCGCTCACCAGCACAGCCGTCGCCACGACGACGAGCACGGTCTTCTTCATAAGATTGGTCCCTCTCCAATTCGCGGCCGTTGCGGCCACGCCAAATCAGCCCTTCCGCAGCCTTGTAACATGAAATGCGGCGAAAAACGGAACGGCAATGCGGCCGCAAAGCCCGGTCGCCGTTCCCGCGTCGCCTCTACCACAAGTTCTTGCCGTCGATGACCACCACCTCGACTTTGTCCAGGTCGAAATCGTCGAACAGGCGCGAGTTGACGCTGATCTTCGGATTGTCGAAATCAGGCTTCCCGGTCGACCAGTCAGGCGTTTCGGTGAAGGTGCCGCAACCGCAAATGGCGCAGAAACCATGCTTCACGGTCTTCGAGCCCCAGCGATAGAAGGAGACGTTCTCCGGCGGACTTGTGAGCTTGAATTGCGAGGGCACATAATAGGCCCATAGCGACCCGCGCTTCGCGCAGAACGAGCATGTGCATTGCGTCACCGTCTGCGGCGCGTTGGTAACCTCGAAGGTTGTCGCCTTGCAGTGGCAGCTTCCCCTGATGGTCATGAACTCACCTCTCCCGTTGTCCGCCGCCAAGCCGGATTCCCCTGGCAGCAGGGCAACATAAAGAAGCGGTCCTGACAACTGTCTGTCGGCAGCTTCGGCAAACATGCCGGCGCTCGAAGCTTTCTCGCGCTCGCATTAGCTCGCGAAGGCTAGAGCGTTCCACCGTTTCACGGAAACGGCGAAACGCCCTATCTCTTTTACGCAATTCCGGAGGGGAGGTTACGGCGAAGGCGCCGAACTTAACCGCTCACACTTTCCTGGAATTGCTCTAGTAAGAGGGCGGCGGCACGAACAGGCAGATGGTCTTGCCGGCGTCGAGTCCGGCCTGGTGCGCGCACCAGTGGTACTCGCCGTCGGGCGAATTCTTGATCCGCTTGTCGCTATAGGCCACCACCTCGCCTGTGCCCTTTATGACATAGCCTTCAGGCCGCTCGCTGATGGACGACTGCGGCACCTCCTTGCAGTCGAAATTGGCGCAGCAGGCAAATGGGTATTTCCAGCCTTGCGGCATGGCCGCCGTGGGTTGGGCGTCGTGCGCGATGGCCGGCGGCGCCAGCACCGAGATGGCTCCAACAGCGAAGAGGGAGAATAAAAGTCGGCCGGCCGGTCGAACGGCTTTGGCCGATCTTGATATGGCAGCAGACATCGAAACGTTCCTTTCGAGCATCAAGCGTTTTCGCTTGCCCGTTCCCGGAACGTGTTCTTCCCAGTGGCCGGATCGTCAGTCGCAGTTATGCCGCGTCCGGCCATAAATGCTTCTATCCCACAGCCCGAATGCTGAGCTGATTCCATAGCCGGCGCAAGAAATGGACGCGCCCCCGCGGCGCGCCGGGCTTCAAGCTTCGGCGACAGAAAGGTGCGCAGACTTGACTGGCGAGAACCAGACGACAGGCCTGCGCCCAGGGTGCCTAAGAACGAAGTTCCGCTGACGGAGGTTCCGGCCTTCAGCCGTCGGCATGTTCACGATATTGCGGCAGATCGTCTGTAATCGTGAACCACGGCGCCTTTGAACCGACGAAGATATGTGCGCTCGGGCGAATGCCTGGATCGTCGATCAACGTTCCCATGGCGACATGAACGTAGGCGCCATCACGCATCAATGAATAGAGGAGCGAGCCACATCGGCCGCAATGGGCGTCATAGCCGCTCTCGTCGCCGAAGATCAGTAGCCTGTCGTCGCCGGCGGTGAGACGGAACTTGCCGCGCTCGATGCCGGCGAAGGGTTTGAACGCCGACCCGGTCGTGCGCCGGCAGTTGGAGCAGTGGCAATTGGCAGCGTAAACGAATTCGTCCGCCACTTCATAGTGGACTGCGCCGCAGAAGCATTTCCCGGTAAGTTTGCGCGTCATCGGCTTCCTCCGTCGTGCAGCGCCGGGAATGCTAGTCGAGGTCCGCCACCGCTTCGCCGGCACCGCCCTCGATGCGATGCGAGAGCGAGGCTTCCATGAACTCGTCGAGGTCGCCATCGAGCACGCTCGACGGCGAGGTGCTTTCGACGCCCGTGCGCAGGTCCTTCACGAGCTGATAGGGCTGCAGCACGTAAGAGCGGATCTGGTGGCCCCAGCCGATGTCGCTCTTCGACGCTTCCGTGGCGTTGGCGACCGCCTCGCGCTTCTTCAGCTCCTCCTCGTAGAGGCGCGAGCGCAGCATTTCCCAGGCCTTGGCGCGGTTCTTGTGCTGCGAGCGCTCGGCCTGACAGGCGACCGCGATACCGGTCGCCAGATGGGTGATGCGCACCGCCGAATCGGTGGTGTTGACGTGCTGGCCGCCCGAACCCGAGGAACGATAGGTGTCGATACGCACATCGGATTCGGAAACATTGATCTCGATCGAGTCATCGATGACCGGATAGACCCAGACGCTGGCGAAGGATGTATGGCGCCGCGCGTTGCTGTCGTAAGGCGAAATGCGCACCAGGCGATGGACGCCGGACTCCGTCTTCAGCCAGCCATAGGCGTTGTGGCCCTTGATCAGCACCGTGGCGGACTTGATGCCCGCCTCTTCGCCGTCATGGACTTCCAGCACCTCGACCTTGAAACGGCGGCGCTCGGCCCAGCGTGTGTACATGCGCAGGAGCATCGAGGCCCAGTCCTGGCTCTCGGTGCCGCCGGCACCGGCATGGATTTCGAGGTAGGTGTCGTTGGCGTCGGCTTCGCCGGAGAGCAGCGTCTCGACCTGGCGAGCCTTGGCCTCGCCCTGCATCGAACGCAGGGCTGCCTCCGCCTCGGCGATGATACTCTCATCGCCCTCTTCCTCGCCGAGCTCGATCAGGCCGATATTGTCTTCCAGCGCCTGTGTCATTCCCTTGACGGCAGCGATACCGTCCTCGAGTTCCTGGCGCTCCCGCATCAGCTTCTGCGCTTCGGTCGGATCGTTCCAGAGGCTGGAATCCTCGGCACGCGAATTCAGGTAATCAAGCCGCTTTACAGCCTGATCCCAGTCAAAGATGCCTCCTCAGCAGGGTTATCGCCTGCCTGATCTCGTCGACAATGTTTTGCGTTTCCGCGCGCATGGCGTTTCGTTCGGTCCTGTTCTTTTCGGTCTTTTCGGAATAGGCGCGATACATAGGCACGGCATCGCCGCCTGTAAAGCGAAATGGCCGGCGGTTTCTCGCCGGCCCATTTCAGAAATGCGCGAGGTCAGTAGAGGCCGCCGCCGCCATCCTGGATGGCCTGGTTGGCCTGGGGCGACAGCGCTCCGCCCGAGCCGTTCGAACCGTCGGCACCCATGCCGATCACCCAGTAGCTGTCGGCCGGTCCGGTTCCGGGCTTGAATGCCTCGACGATGGTGTTGGGATCGCCTTCGGCGGCGCGCATGCCGGTCTTGCGGTTGATGGCGATCAGCTTCATGCCGTCCGGGACCTGGAAGTCGGTGTTCGGCTTGCCGTCGAGCGCGACGCGCATGAAGTCCTTGAAGATCGGCGCAGCGAGACCACCGCCGGTGGCGCCATGGCCGAGGCCGCGCGGCGTGTCGTAGCCCATATAAAGGCCGACGACGAGGTTGGGCGTGTAGCCGATGAACCAGGCGTCCTTCTCGTCATTGGTCGTGCCGGTCTTGCCGGCGATGTGGCGGCCCAGTTCACCGATGGTGGCGCCGGTGCCGCGCTGCACCACGCCTTCCATCATCGAGGTGATCTGGTAGGCGGTCATCGGGTCGAGCACCTGCTCGGAATTATCGACCAGCTCAGGCTCGGGCTGGTCCTTCCATTCGGTGGCGTTACAGCCTTCGCAGCCGCGCTCGTCCTGCTTGAACACCGTCTTGCCGTAACGGTCCTGGATGCGGTCGATGAGCGAGGGTTTGATCGATTTGCCGCCATTGGCCATGATCGAATAGGCCGACACCATGCGCATGACGGTCGTCTCGCCGGAGCCCAGCGCCATCGGCAGATAGGGCGCCAGATGATCGTAGACGCCGAAGCGCTCGGCATATTCCACGACCAGCTTCATGCCCATGTCGTTGGCAAGCCGCACGGTCATCAGGTTGCGCGATTTCTCGATGCCGGAGCGCAAGGTGGCCGGGCCCGCGACCGTGCCGTCATAATTCTTCGGCGTCCAGGTGGTGTTGCCGCTCTGGATGGTGATGGGGCCGTCCATGATCACCGAGGCGGGGGTGTAGCCATTGTCGAGCGCCGCCGAATAGACGATCGGCTTGAACGACGAGCCGGGCTGGCGCATCGCCTGGGTTGCGCGGTTGAACTCGGACTGCGCGTAGGAGAAGCCGCCGACCATGGCGAGCACGCGGCCGGTATGCGGATCCATGGCGACGAGGCCGCCCTCCACCTCCGGCACCTGGCGCAGCATGTAGGTGTTGTCGGAGCCTTCGTTCTTCTGCACGTAGATCACGTCGCCGGGCTCCAGCACCTCCGCCGGGGACTTCGCCCTGACGGACTTGCCGTTGACGAAGTGCCGCATGGCGAAACCCATGTCTTCCTTGCTGACGGTACCCTGGACACGGTCCTTGACGAGGTCGCCGGAAACCTGTCGCGCCGGCTGAAGGCCGATGGCGAGACCAGTCGCCGAACTGTCGAGCACGACGGCCAGCGTCCATTCCGGCACGTCCTCGAGACCCTTCACATTGCCGAGCGGCACGCCCCAGTCGCCGGAGATGTCGATATGCGTCACAGGACCGCGATAGCCGCGCAGCATGTCGTATTTGAGCAGGCCGTTCTGCATCGCCTTGCGCGCGATAAGCTGGACCTTCGGATCGAGCGTGGTGCGCACCGACAGGCCGCCCTCGTAGAGCGCGTTCTCGCCGTAGCGCGCGATGATCTGGCGGCGGACCTCCTCGGTGAAGTACTCGCCGGCGAATAGGTATGAGCCGTTGCGGCGCGGCGTCACGCCGAGCGGTTCGGCCTTGGCCTTGTCGCCCTCCTCGCGGGTGACGTAGCCGTTCTCGACCATCTGGTCGATGACCCAGTTTCGGCGCTCGAGCGCGCGATCGGCGTGCTTGAAGGGGTGATAGTTGTTCGGGCCCTTCGGCAACGAGGCGAGATAGGCGGCTTCCGCGACCGTCAACTCGTTGACCGACTTGTCGAAATAGGTGAGCGCAGCACCCGCGACGCCGTAGGCGCCGAAGCCGAAGAAGATTTCGTTGAGGTAGAGCTCGAGGATGCGGTCCTTCGAATAGGCCTGCTCGATGCGGAAGGCTAGGATCATCTCCTTGATCTTACGCTCATAGGTCTGGTCAGAGGTGAGAAGGAAGTTCTTCGCCACCTGCTGGGTGATCGTCGAGGCGCCGACCTGGCGCCTGCCTGAGCCGAAGTTCTGCAAGTTGACGACAATCGCGCGGCCGAGGCCGGTGATGTCGATGCCGGGGTGGTTGTAAAAGTTCTTGTCCTCGGCCGACATGAAGGCGGCCTTGACGCGGTCAGGGATGGCCTGGATCGGCAGATAGAGACGCCGTTCGCGCGCATATTCGGCCATCAGCGAACCGTCGGAGGCGTGAATGCGCGTCGTCACCGGCGGTTCGTATTTGGCCAAAACCTCGTAGTCCGGCAGGTCCTTCGTCAGATGGCTGATATAGATGGCAAGGCCGGCCGCCACCAGCAGCGCCAGCGTCGTGCCGATGCCGAAGAAATAGCCGATGAGACGAATCATGCCCGCTCCAGTCCGAGGTTCGGGAATTTCCTAAACGAAGCCGACAGTCGCGCAAGCTTCCCGGGGCGGTCCCAATCCGCAATCGAAAAACCCATGTCGCGGCCATGTGGACAAAATACGGCAGCGCGAAATTTGAGGACTCGGTTGCCGAATAATAACGCCCGGTGTTGTCGTCATGCAACGCTGCTTGTGGTTGCAGACCTCCGGCGGTTGCGGGCAGGTGCGGCGGGTCAGCCGCCCGTCGCGGTACCGGCCTTGGCCGCGGCAAAGAGGGCGACCGCGTTGGTTATGCTTTGAGCCGCCTTGCCGCGCCAGTCGGCGTTGAGCAGCTGCGCCTCGTCCTTGACGTTGGAAAGATAACCGAGCTCGACCAGGACGGACGGCACGTCGGGAGCCTTGAGCACCCTGAAGCCGGCCGAGCGCTGCGGATTGTTGATGAGGCCGACGCTGGTCGACAACTGACCGACCAGCGTGTGAGCGAAGCTCATCGAGAAATTATGGGTTTCGCGGCGGATCAGGTCGATCAGGATGTCGGTGACTTCCTTGTTGTCGTCCTCGATTTTCATTCCGGCGAACTGGTCGGAGAGATTCTCGCGATCGGCGAGCGCCTGGGCCTCCGGATCGGAGGCCTTGTCCGAGAGCGTGTAGACCGTGGCGCCGCGGAGCCCTTTGACGGCAATCGTGTCGGCATGGATGGAGATCAAAAGATCGGCCTCGTGCTGGCGCGCGATGCGCACGCGTTCGTCCAGCGCCAGGTACAAGTCGTTGTCGCGTGTCATGTAGACATCGTATTTGCCGACCGCGGCCAGTTTGTCGCGTAGTTCCTTGGCGAAGGCGAGCGTGACGTCCTTCTCGACCGTGCCGGCCGAGCTTTCTGCGCCACCATCGACGCCGCCATGGCCCGGATCGATAACCACCGTGAAGCGATGGCCGGGCGCAGATATCGGTCCGGTGCCGACCCGCTCGCCCTTTTCGGTGGAAACCGTCGAACCGGTTGTCAGCGACTGGTTGGCGAGAGCCGCGTCGAACTCCCGTTCGGAGGCGGCCGACATGTCGACGGCGATGCGATAGCCGCTGCCATCGTCATCCTTGAGCACGTCGAGCTCGTCGACGGCGAAAGGTCCCTTGCCGGTGAGGATCAGGCGCGAACCGTGTCCCTGATCGCCGTAGCGGACGGCCCGCACAAGCCCGCGCGGCTTCACATCCTTGGCGTCGAGGGCGAATCGTGTGCGCGGCAGGTCGATGACCAGGCGATTGGGGCCGCGCAGCAGGAACCATTTGACGTCCGGCTCGCGGTCGAAATTCACGACGATGCGCATCTTTGTGGCGTCGCCGGCCATCTTGTAGCCGGTCGCGTCAAGCAGGGTGTCGGCGTGCGCGGCGGCGAAACAGGACAGGACGGTCAACAGCAAGGCAGTCCAGACCAGGCGCAGGAAACCCCCGGCGACCCTACCCCTCTTGTCCGCGGTACCCGCCGGTCCCATCTCTTATCCGTCGCTCCCGGTTCGACGCATTGCGCCCAGCAATCCCGCAGAGTGCCTGTCAGGCCACCAATTCAATTAACGATTGGTATTCAGAGAAGGTTAACCAAGCCTTTCACGGACGCGATGGAAGGCACCTTCCCCTGCGGAAGCGCTTTTTGCCGGCATCCGAAATCGGGGTTGCCTTCCATCCCGCCAAATCATAAAAGCGACATTGGATCACTGCAATCCTGGAACCGCTCGCCTCAGCAGTTTCCTGCCAAAGGTCGGATGCAAAGGCGGCTCCGTTATCTTCCAGGCTCAGGTGGTCGCGACGATTTTCGCAGGCGTGCTCCCGTGGCGGGGGAATCGCTTGCGTGAGGAAAACGGCCGGGTTTGCCCCGCGCCGGCTCTTCGTGAGCAAACAAGCTGGTCCGGCTGAGCCCGGGCTTTGGTTCAAAAGGTTCTGCTGGTGCCGATGGCTTCAAGCGCAATCATGGAAAGGTCCGCATCGAACCGCGCCATAGTGGCTGCGGGCGGCACCGCCATCGCGCTCAAGCGGCGGCTAGCGGACATTCAATTATCCGGCATGCACACAGATACAGGCGCACAGCGGCGGGCATTGCCACGCCGGCTGCGGCCGTCGGCTGCCGGCAGGAAACAAAATAATGCCCAACAAGATGCTGATAGACGCCTCCCACCCGGAGGAAACACGCGTTGTCGTCGTTCGCGGTAACCGCATCGAAGAATTCGACTTTGAATCCCAGGACAAGAAGCAGCTCAAAGGAAACATCTATCTCGCCCGCGTAACCCGGGTCGAACCTTCCCTCCAGGCAGCCTTTGTCGAGTATGGCGGCAACCGTCACGGTTTTCTCGCCTTCAGTGAAATTCATCCCGATTATTACCAGATCCCGGTCGCCGACCGTCAGGCTCTGCTGCGCGCCGAAGCGCAGGAAGCCGAGGACGAAGACGACGAGGAAGCCGAGAGCGGCGAAGAGCAGGCGCGCGATCGCGGCGGCCGCCGCAACAGGCGCCGCGGCGGCAAGAACCGCGACCGCGGCGAGCACAAGCACGATGCTGAAATCGCGGCTTCCCCGGAGAACCAGGAAACCGTAGAGGCTCACGACACCGCTGCCGAGGTTGCCGGAAGCGAGGATGTCGGCGGCGAGACCGCCGACGCCCAGGCTGAAAATGCCGAAACAGCCTCCGAGGCGGTCGAGGCCGCGTCTGAAGAACCTGCCGCCAGGACCGGTGGCGACGCCCTAGCGGCGGACGGTGCCGCCGATGACGAGGACGGCGAGCCGTCCGAAGGCGGCTCCACCTCGATTGCCGCGAGCGTCGACGCCGACGTGATCTCCGAAGCGGTCCGGCAGACGGATCAGCCCGAGCAAAGCGGCGAAGCCGCTGCCAGCGACAATGATCGCGGCATGCTGGAGGAGGTGTCTTCTTCGCATTCGGACGAGCACGAGGTCGAATCGGTCGGCGCAGAAGACGCGCTCGAGGAGATCCGCAACCGCCGCAAGCCGGTGCGTCGCCAGTACAAAATCCAGGAAGTCATCAAGCGCCGCCAGATCCTTTTGGTGCAGGTGGTCAAGGAAGAGCGCGGCAACAAGGGCGCTGCGCTCACCACGTACCTCTCGCTTGCCGGCCGCTATTCGGTGCTGATGCCGAATACGGCGCGCGGCGGCGGCATCTCGCGCAAGATCACCAACGCGCAGGACCGCAAGCGCCTGAAGGAGGTCGTGGCCGACCTCGAAGTGCCGCAAGGCATGGGCGTCATCCTGCGCACCGCCGGCGAAAGCCGCACCAAGGCCGAGATCAAGCGCGACTACGAATATCTGATGCGGCTCTGGGAGAATGTCCGCAACCTCACGCTGCAATCCACGGCCCCGGCCCTGGTCTATGAGGAAGGCAGCCTGATCAAGCGCTCAGTGCGCGACCTTTATAACAAGGATATCGACGAGATCCTGGTCTCCGGCGAGGACGGCTATCGCGAGGCCAAGGACTTCATGCGCATGCTGATGCCGAGCCACGCCAAGGTGGTTCAGCCTTACCGCGACACCACGCCGATCTTCGTGCGCAACGGCATCGAGGCGCAGCTCGACCGCATGCTTCAGCCGCAGGTGACGTTGAAGAGCGGCGGCTACATCATCATCAACCAGACCGAGGCGCTGGTTTCGATCGACGTCAACTCCGGCCGCTCCACCAAGGAGCATTCGATCGAGGAGACCGCGCTCCACACCAATCTGGAAGCAGCCGAGGAAGTCGCACGCCAGCTCAGACTGCGCGACCTTGCCGGCCTCATCGTCATCGACTTCATCGACATGGAGGAGAACCGCAACAACCGCTCCGTCGAGAAGCGGCTGAAGGATCACCTCAAGAACGACCGCGCGCGCATCCAGGTCGGCCGCATCTCGCATTTCGGCCTGATGGAAATGTCGCGCCAGCGCATTCGAGCCAGCGTGCTGGAATCAACCATGAAGCCCTGCCCGCATTGCGGCGGCACCGGTCATGTGCGCTCCGATTCCTCCGTGGCGCTGATGGTGGTGCGGGCGATCGAGGAATTCCTGCTCAAGGATTCGCGCAGCCACATCATCGTGCGCACGCCGGCCGCGACCGCGCTCTACGTGCTCAACCACAAGCGCGCCAATCTGGTGGAGCTCGAAACCCGCTTCGGCCTGACCATCACGATCGAGGCTGACGAGACGCTCGGCACCCAGCACTACGCGATCTTCCGCGGCGCCGTTGCCGAAAAGCCGGAAGGCTTTGTCGAGGTGCGCAGCCTGCCGGCCTATGTCGAGCCGGAAGAGCCCGAGGACGAGATCGTCGTCGAGGAAGAGGAAGAAGAGGTTTCGCCGAAGGCCGAACAGCCCCGCCACCCGCAGCAGCAGGGCCAGCACCCGCAGCACTCCGAGGACGGCGAAGGCCGCAGGCGCCGCAAACGCCGGCGGCGGCGCGGCGGCAGGGATCGCGATCGCGAGCACAATGGTGAAGCCATTGCCGCTCCGGCGCCGGAGGACGCCGGCGATGCGGCAACGGATGAGGCAGCCGAGGAAGTGACCGCTGGCGGCGAAGCCGTGGCGGCGGCAAGCGATGACGGCGCCGGCAAGAAGCGCCGGCGCGGCAAGCGCGGCGGCAAACGCAATCGCCGCGAGGACGAGGCTGCGGAGGCGGTTGCCGGCGAGACTGTCGGCGACACCGAGGACGGAGCGGCGGAGGGTGAGGAAGCCGCCGGCGAGCCGGTCGTGGCAGCCGCGCCCGAGCCTGCCGCTCCTGCGGCAGCCAATGACGACGCCGAGGCGGCTGCAAAACCGAAGAAGCCGCGCCGTTCCAGAGCCAAGAAGGAAGCCGAGGAAACGGTGACGGAGACGGTGTCGGAGCCTGTGGCCGAGGCCCAGGTCGCGCGCGTGGCTGTCGAGCCCGAGCCGGAGCCGACGGCTGCTGCTCCCGCGGCCACCGAGGCGGAGCTTGCCACCAGCGCCCATCCGACGCGGCGCAAGCCACAGTCAGTCGACGCACCGGTTGTTCCCGTTGTGTCTTCGAACGTGTCCGACGAGGCCAAGGCCGAAGACAAGCCGAAGCGCGCCGGCTGGTGGCAGCGCAAGGGTTTTTTCTAAACCTTTTAGGTCGTTAGACTGATCTTCTAAAATAATCCCGCGCCGTATCTGGCGCGGGATTTTTCGTTTCCGCGCAGGACGGAAAACCGCTGCACACTTTTCCTGGAATTGCTGTTTTTGCTTGCGCAATTCCGAACGGAAAACCGCTGCACACTTTTCCTGGAATTGCTTTTAAGGCGCGAAAATCGACCAGTTCATCATCCGGGCGAGTTTCTCCAGCGCGACGGAGCCGAGCTTGGAGTTGCCGTTCTCGTTGAGGCCGGGAGACCACACCGCCAGCGAAGCCACCCCTGGCACGATGCCGAGAATGCCGCCGCCGACACCGCTTTTGCCGGGAATGCCGACACGGAAGGCAAAATCGCCGGAACCGTCATAATGGCCGCAGGTCAGCATCAGCGCGCCGATGCGGCGTGCCCGCTCGGCCGACACGACAGAATGCCCTGTCGCCGGGTTCCTGCCGCCATTGGCCAGAAAGCGGCCGGCCATGGCGAGCTGGCGGCAGCTCATGGCAATGGCACAATGGTGGAAATAAACACCCAGCGCCAGCTCCGGTTCATGGTGGAGATTGCCAAAGGATTTCATGTAGTTGGCCAGGGCGAGTCGCGATAGCCGGTGGCTCGCTCGGATGCCGCCACTTCGCGGTCGACGATGATCGCCTCGTCGTCGGCGAGGAACTGGATGAAGCGCAGGATTTCGCCGATCGCCTCGCGCGGTTGATGACCGGCGAGCAGGACGTCGGAGACGACGATGGCGCCGGCATTGATGAACGGATTGCGCGGGATGCCGTTCTCGTGCTCGAGCTGAACGATCGAGTTGAATGGATTGCCGGACGGCTCGCGGCCGACGCGATGCCAGAGCGCATCGCCGACCTTGCCCAGCGCCAGCGTGAGCGTGAAGACTTTCGAGACGCTCTGGATCGAAAAGGGCTGGTCGGCGTCGCCGGCAAGAATGACGCGGCCGTCATTGGTCACGGCGGCGATGCCGAATTTCGTCGGATCGACCTTGCCGAGCTGAGGGATGTAGGTCGCCACCTCGCCGCGATCGGCGCGCGCCGCCATTTCGGCCGCGACTTCGGCCAATGCCTGCTCGAGTTCCGGCATCTATTTCAGCCAGCGTTCGATGCGCGCCAGCGCCTCGACCATATCGTCATGGCTGCCGGCATAGGAAAAGCGCATGGTGCGGTGGCCTTGAAGCGGGTCGAAATCGCGGCCGGGCGTCGCTGCGACATGCGCTTCGGCCAGCATCTTGCGGGCAAAGGCCATGCTGTCATTGGTGTGGCGGGTGACATCGCAGAAAGCATAGAAGGCGCCGTCCATCGGTGCGGCGAGCGTAAAGCCGAGTTCCGGCAGACGTGTCATCAGAAGGTCGCGGTTCCAGGCGTAACGCGCCTTCACCTTTTCGAGCTCCTCCGTCGCCTTGAAAGCCTCGATCGCCGCGATCTGCGACAGTTCCGGCGGCGAGATATAGAGGCTCTGGGCGACACGCTCGACCGGCCGCACCAGTTCTTCCGGCGACACCATCCAGCCGATGCGCCAGCCGGTCATGCAATAGTATTTCGAGAAGGAATTGATCACGGTGACGCCCGCGCCATGCGCCAGCGCGGTGACATCGGGCGCCGCGTAGGCCAGCCGGTGATAGATCTCGTCGGAGATCACGGCGATGCCGAGTTCTTCGGCTGTCTTGACCAGCGCGGCGAGCTCGTCCGCCGGTATGACCGCGCCGGTCGGATTGGCGGGGCTGGCGAACAGCACGCCCTTCAGCGGCTTCTCGCGATGCGCGGCCTTCAGATGCTCGGCGTGAAGGTAGGCATCCGCGCCGAGCTCGATCTCGACGATCTCGATGCCGAGTGCGGCCATGATGTTGCGGTAGGCAGGATAGCCGGGCGCGGCGATGGCGACGCGCTCGCCCGGATCGAACATGGTGAGGAAAGCGAGGTTGAAGGCGGCCGACGAGCCGGTCGTGACGGCAATGCGCGACGGCGCGACGTCGACCCCGTAATGCTCGCCATAATGCGCCGCGATCGCCTTGCGCAGGTCGGCCAGGCCCAAGGCGTCGGTATAGCCGATGCGGCCATGTCGAAGCGCCGCGGCCGCCGCCTCGCGGACGCCGACCGGCGCCGGATCAGACGGCTGGCCGACGGCCATCGACACGACGGGCACGCCCGTTGCCTTCAGCCGGTTGGCTTCGGCCAGGATGTCCATGGCGTGGAAGGGCTCGACTTCCCCCCGGCGCGAAAGCGGAACGACCATTTGACCTCTTCCAACTGCCGTTGTTCGGCGAAATTCGGGACGCAAACCGTTGCTGACTTGCCCCTGAACTGCCCTAGTTAAAGGGCAGTGCCGCACAAATGCCCGATTGATATGGGGATCACAAGCGCGCAGGAAGTTGCCGGCGCCGACTTTTCATCTTTCGCCCGCTCGTCTACCAGTGGACCTATGTTGAGCCGACCCCGACCATCGATTGGCAACTCGACCTCCCTCAGCCGAACCGCGCGCGGTTTCGCGACGCTTATGCTTGCCGCCGCCGTTGCGGTGTCGAACTCGGTCAGTGCCTTCGCGCAAGGCGTGCCGGTGGTGCGCGACGCCGAGATCGAGGCGCTGGTGCGCGACTATGCCCGGCCGATCTTCAAGGCGGCGGGGCTCGCCAATGACGGCATCGACATCGTCCTGGTCAATGACCAGAGCTTCAACGCCTTCGTCACAGGACGGCGACTGTTCATCAACACCGGCGCGCTGGTAACCGCGGAGACGCCAAACGAGATCATCGGCGTCATCGCGCACGAGGCCGGCCACCTCGCCGGTGGGCATCAGCAGAAGTTGCGTGACCAGCTTGACCGCGCCAAGACCATGGCCATCATCGCCACGCTGCTTGGCGCCGGCGCCATGGTGGCCGGCGCCACCACCAACAGCCGCGGCCTTGCCGGCGCCGGCATGGGCGTCGCCGCGGGCGGCGGCGAGATGGCGCAGCGCTCGATCCTTGCCTATCAGCGTACCGAAGAGATCACCGCCGACCGTTCGGCGATCACCTATCTCAACGCCACCGGCCAATCCGGCATGGGCATGCTGAAGACCTTCGGCCGCTTCCAGAGCGCGCTGTCGCTCGCCGGCACCCAGGTCGACCCCTACCGGATCAGCCACCCGATGCCGCAGGAGCGCATCGCCAACCTCGAAGCGCTCGTCAAGCAGAGCCCCTTCGTCAACACGATCGACCCGCCGGCGCTGCAGCAGCGGCACGACATGATGCGCATCAAGATCGCCGCTTATATGCAGGGCCAGGCAGCCGTCGCGCGGCTGGTGCGCAAGAACCCGAGCAGCCTCGCCGCCCGCTATGGCGACGCGCAGCAGACCTATCTCTATGGCAATCCGGGCGCGGCACTGACCAAGACGGCGGCGCTGATCAAGGAGCAGCCGAAGAACCCCTATTTCCAGGAGTTGCGCGGCGACATCCTGATGAAGATCAACAAGCCGAAGGACGCGGCGGACGCCTATGCCAAGGCGGTCAGCCTCGACCCCGCACGCTCCGGCCTGCTGTTGGTCTCCCTCGGCCAGGCGCTGATGGCGGTCGGTACACCCGATTCGCTCAAGAAGGCGGTCACCCAGCTCAACAACGGCGTTGGGCGGGACAGAGAGAATTCCGATGCTTATCGCTTTCTCGCGCAGGCCTATGGCGAACTCGGCGACATTCCGGCTGCGGATCTCGCCACTGCCGAGGGCCATTACTATTCGGGCGACTACAAGAACGCGAAGATCTTCGCCATGCGCGCTCAACAGAAATTGAAGCGCGGCGAACCCCGCTGGGTCCGCGCTCAGGATATTATAAACTTCACGCCATCGAACAAACTCAAATGAACCTCCCGGGGATTGGCCGCGACCAGGGCGCACCGGGACAGGCAAAAGGATAGACAATCATGAACAAGGCAATCCTGCTTGGCAGTGCCGGCGGTCTGGCGGTGGCGCTTGGCATGCTGGCCTTCGGCTTCGTCGCGGGAAACCCGCAGGCTGCGAAGGCCGACACCGTGCAAATCGCGCAGGTCACGTCCTCCACCGACACCAAGATCGATCGCAAGGAGGTCGAGGGCATCATCCGCGACTACCTGTTGAAGAACCCCGAGGTTCTGCTCGAGGTGCAGGACGCGCTCGAGGCCAAGCAGAAGGAAGAGCAGCGGCTCGCGGCACTCGGCGTCATCAAGAATTCCAAGGACGAGATCTTCAACTCCACCTTCGACGGCGTCGTTGGCAACCCGAAGGGCAAGGTGACGATCGTCGAGTTCTACGACTACAATTGCGGCTTCTGCAAACGCGCCATCGAGGACATGCAGGCGCTGACCAAATCCGACCCGGACCTGCGCTTCGTGCTCAAGGAGTTCCCGATCCTCAGCCCGGATTCGCAGAAGGCCAGCGTCGTCTCCATGGCGTTCCACCTGATGCATCCGGAGAAATACGGTGAATTCCACACAGCGCTGCTCGGCGGCCAGGGCCGCGCCACCGAAGCGACCGCCATCAAGGTGGCGCTTTCGCTCGGCGCCGACGAGGCGGCACTGCGCGAGAAGATGAAGGATCCGCGCATCGCCGAAACGCTGTCGCGCACCTATGACCTCGCGACGAAACTGTCTATCACCGGCACGCCGTCCTATGTCGTCGGCAACGAGGTGGTCTTCGGAGCACTCGGCCAGCAGGTTCTGGCGGAAAAGATCGAAGAGGCCAAGAGCGCGCTATAAGCGCTTGCGGATGCGAGAGCCGGCCGCTGTGGACAGCGCAAGAACGCACTTGCGCTCTTTTCGCGGGCGGCTATGCCCATTATAGAGGCCAGTGCGCCGGCTCGGGGCCGGCGCAGAACAAGGTCGCCATATTGAAAACGATTTTCATCCTCAACGGTCCCAATCTCAATGCGCTCGGCAAACGCGAGCCGGGGATCTATGGCGGCAAGACGCTTGCGGCCATCGCCGAGGACTGCAAGGCGGCCGGCGCCGCGCTCGGGCTCGAGATCGATTTTCGCCAGTCCAACCATGAGGGCGATCTGGTCGACTGGATCCAGGAAGCCGGCGACAAGGCGGCAGGCATCGTCATCAATCCCGGCGCCTACAGCCACACCTCGATCGCCATCCACGACGCCATCCGCTCTATTGCGCCGCTGCCCGTCGCGGAGGTCCATCTTTCCAACATCCACGCGCGGGAGCCCTTCCGCCACGTCTCCATGGTCGCGCCGGTCGCTGTCGGCATAATCTGCGGGTTCGGGCCGCTCGGCTACACGCTCGCGCTGCAGGCACTGGCGGCACGCCTGTGACCGGCCCCCAAACAGAAGGCTCGAAAATGTCGATAAAAAAGAACGGTGTTGACCAGCAGCTGATCCGCGATCTGGCGGGCATTCTGAACGACACCAATCTGACCGAGATCGAGGTCGAGCTCGGCGACCTCAAGGTGCGTGTCTCGCGCCAGTCGCAGGCCGTCCACGCGGTTGCAGCGCCGCTGCCGGCGCCCGCCGCGGCTCCGGCGACCGCAGCGGCTCAGTCCGCCACCGCGCCTGCCGACCCGTCGAAGAACGCCGTGCCCTCGCCGATGGTCGGCACAGCCTATCTGGCGCCCTCGCCCGACGCCAAGCCGTTCGTCGAGATCGGCCAGAAGGTGAAGGAAGGCCAAACGCTGCTCATCATCGAAGCGATGAAGACGATGAACCAGATCCCCTCGCCGCGTGCCGGCACGGTGACGGCGATCCTCATCGAGGACGCCCAGCCGGTCGAATACGGAATGCCGCTGGTGGTTCTTGAGTAGAGCCGGGAACAACCAAAAGATGTTCCAGAAAATCCTCATCGCCAATCGCGGCGAAATCGCACTCCGGGTGCTGCGCGCCTGCAAGGAGCTCGGTATCCAGACGGTGGTCGTCCATTCGACCGCGGATTCCGACGCCATGCATGTGCGGCTTGCCGACGAGAGCGTGTGCATCGGCCCGCCGCCCTCGCGCGAAAGCTATCTCAACATCCACCAGATCGTCGCCGCCTGCGAGATCACCGGCGCCGACGCGGTGCATCCGGGCTACGGCTTCCTGTCGGAGAACGCCAAGTTCGCCGACATTCTCGCCGCCCACAACATCACCTTCATCGGCCCGTCGGGCGATCATATCCGCATCATGGGCGACAAGATCGAGGCCAAGCGCACGGCAAAGCGTCTCGGCATCCCCGTCGTGCCAGGATCCGACGGCGCGATCAACGAGGACAAGGAAGCCAAGCGCGTCGCCGCCGAGATCGGCTATCCGGTGATCATCAAGGCCTCCGCCGGCGGCGGCGGCCGCGGCATGAAGGTGGCGCATACCGAAGCGGACCTCGAAGTGGCGCTGCAGACGGCGAAGTCGGAAGCGGGCGCGGCGTTCGGCGACGATGCGGTCTATATCGAGAAATATCTGCAGAAGCCGCGCCATATCGAGGTGCAGGTGTTCGGCGACGGTGCCGGCCGCGGCGTGCATTTCGGCGAGCGCGACTGCTCGCTGCAGCGGCGCCACCAGAAGGTGTGGGAGGAGGCCAACTCGCCGGCGCTCAATGCGGAGGAACGCTCGCGCATCGGCGACATCTGCGCCAAGGCGATCGCCGATCTTGGTTATTCCGGCGCCGGCACGATCGAGTTCCTCTACGAGAATGGCGAGTTCTATTTCATCGAGATGAACACGCGCCTGCAGGTCGAGCATCCGGTGACCGAAGCGATCACCGGCATCGACCTCGTGCACGAGCAGATCCGCGTCGCCTCGGGCGGCGGACTGTCGGTCAGGCAGGAAGACATCAAGTTCAATGGCCATGCCATCGAGTGCCGTATCAATGCCGAGGACCCGCGCACCTTCACGCCCTCGCCCGGCACGATCACGCATTTCCATACGCCCGGCGGCCTCGGCATCCGCGTCGATTCCGGCGTCTATTCCGGCTATAAGATCCCGCCTTATTACGACAGCTTGATCGGCAAGCTGATCGTGCACGGCCGCAACCGCGTCGAATGCATGATGCGGCTGCGCCGCGCGCTCGACGAATTCGTCGTCGATGGTATCAAGACGACGCTGCCGCTGTTTCGCGACCTTGTCGGCAATCCCGACATCGCCAATGGCGACTACGACATCCACTGGCTGGAAAAATATCTGGCCAAGGGTGAATAGCACGGGGATGCGATGACCCGCCCCTACGCACAAGGCTATCGCATTCCGACCGACCTGCTGCTTCGGGCTTACGCTTCCGGCGTCTTTCCGATGGCCGAGAGCGCCAACGACCCGGAAGTGTTCTGGGTGCGGCCGGAAACGCGCGGCATCATTCCGCTGAACGGGTTCCACATACCGCGCAGCCTGAAGAAGACGATCCGCAAACATCCGTTCGAGATCCGCTACGACTTCGATTTCGAAGCGACGATCGACGGCTGCGCGGAAAGGCGCGAGGAGCGCCGCTCGACCTGGATCAACGCGCCGATCCGCGAAGCCTATGTCGAGCTCTATCGCCTAGGTCACTGCCATTCGGTCGAGGCTTGGCGCGAGGACCGGCTGGTCGGCGGCCTCTATGGCGTTTCGCTCGGACGCGTGTTCTTCGGCGAGAGCATGTTCGCCAGGGAGACCGACGCGTCGAAGACCTGTCTCTACTATCTCGTCGAGCGGCTCAAGGCGCGCGGCTTCGCGCTGCTCGACACGCAGTTCACGACCGAGCATTTGAAGCGCTTCGGCGCCGTCGACGTGCCGCGCGGCCAATATGAGAAAATGCTCGCCGAGGCGCTGAGGGGCGAGGCCGTCTTTTATCCTTGAGTTTGTTCTGCCGCCTCGATCGGCGTTTGCGAATGGAACATCATCTTCCAGCCGTCGGCGCGATGGACGTAGCCGGTGCTGGCGAGAGCCGCATAGGGCTCGCCATTTTCCCGCGTGGCGCGCGCTTCGTAAGTGAGCATGACGATATCGCTGCCCGGCTCGACCATGCCCTTCAGCTTGATATCGAGGTCGCGCCATCTGTTAGGCTTGGTCGCCGTCTTTGCGAGATCGGCGTTGGTCATCGCCTGCGCCATCTGCGGGAACGCCACCAGGCACTCCACGTCGGCATTGGCTTCATAATAGGCGGAATCGCCTGACCAAAAGCCCCTCTCGATGTCGAGAAGCTCCTGCTTGTTGGCGGTAATCGGCTTCGTGGCTGTCATCGCGGAACCCTCCTCGCCTTCGCAGATTTGCAACGGCTCAAAGGCGGGCAGGTTCCGAGATCAGTTCGTGTCGGTCGTGTCGTCCGGCTCCGGGGCCGCCTCAGCCGGCTCGGACGCGGCGTCGGCCGGTTGCGCCGCAGCCTTGGGCTTGGCGGCTTGGGTCTTGGGCTTGGCCGTGTCGGCCTTGGCCGCGGTCGGCGGCGGCACGTCCGACTTCTGCTTGCAGCCCTTGAGCCAGACGTCATAGACGGCGTGCTCGACGGCGTTGAGGCCTGGGCTTTCGGCAAACATCCAGCCGGTGAAGATGCGGCGGATCTTACGGTCGAGCGTGATCTCGTCGACCTCGACGAAAGAATCGGTCTTCGGCTGCTCCGTATCCGGCCGCGAATAGCAGACGCGAGGCGTCACCTGCAAAGCGCCGAACTGCACGGTCTCGTCGATATAGACGTCGAAGGTAATGATGCGGCCGGTTATCTTGTCGATGCCGGCGAACTCGGCCACCGGATTGGTGATGCGGTCTGAGGCGGCAGGCGCAGGGACCGGCGCCTGCGCAGCGGCGAAGGCTGCCGTCGAGGCAAGCAGAATGGACGTCGCCGCGATGAGCGCCTTTGAGATATGGCTTGGAATCCTGGAGCGCAATTCCGGACGGAAAACCGCTGCGCACTTTTCCTGGAATTGCTTAGGAGAGCTCATGCAAATACCGGTGGTTGTGCCCGGGTGATTCTTCAACGCCCAAGGCTAGTCGAGGCTGCGCAATCAGCAAGCAGCTAAACGCCAATTGTGGCGACAAAGGACCGAAGCGGCGTCTGGGACGTGGATTACGATCCCGGCGTCCAGGCGTCGTAGTCGCCGGTCACCTGCGGGCGATGCTGGTTGGTCAGGATGGAACCCTGCGGACGATAGGCGCCGGGCGTGCCGGTCAGGTTCGGCCGATGCTCCTTCTGCCACTCGCGAGCCTTGTAGTTCTCGCTCGATGGAGGTGTATCGACGCGATGGTGGATCCAACCATGCCAGCCCGGCGGGATCTTCGAGGCTTCCGAATAATCGCGATAGATGACCCAGCGGCGGGTGCGGCCTTCCGAATCGATGCCGCCTTCATAGTAGACGTTACCGGCCTCGTCCTCGCCGACCCTCCTGCCGAAGCGCCAGGTGTGGAAGCGGGTGCCGAGCGTCTGGCTGTTCCACCAGGTGAAGAACTGCAGCAGGAAAGTTTTCATCCAGATCCTCGCGGCGTCAGCGGCTGCGCCTTTGCCCTGCTTATGGCGTCACGTCACCGCGAAGGCAAGGGTTTTGCCACAGCCCGAGTGGAAATGCTCCATGCGCTAAATCGATGCAGTTGCCCTGCCGGCGGCAACGCGGCTTGCCAAGCGTTGCCTGTCTTTCTAAAGCTCGGCCCGGCCCGTTTCGGGCGCGCCTTTAGGGAGGTGAGGATTGAGCCGGGATCCGCCCGCCGACAGCCGGATCAGCGCCGAAGACATTCGCCGCCGCAAGGGCGGCGTGCCGATCGTGTGCCTCACCGCCTACACCTATCCTGTCGCGCGCCTGCTCGATCCGCACGTCGACCTGCTCCTGGTCGGCGACAGCGTCGCCATGGTCCTGCATGGCCACGCCACCACGCTCGGCGCCTCGCTGGAGATGATGATCGCGCACGGCCAGGCCGTGATGCGCGGCTCGGTCAAGGCCTGCGTGGTGGTCGACATGCCGGCGGGCAGCTATGAGGCGTCGGCCAGCCAGGCCCTCGCCTCCGCGCGGCGCATCGTCGAGAAAACAGGCTGCCAGGCCGTGAAGCTCGAAGGCGGCGTCGGCATGGCAGCCCAGATCGCGGCGATCGTCGCCGAAGGAATACCCGTCATGGGCCATATCGGCCTGCAGCCGCAATCGGTGGAGAAGGACGGCGGCTACAAGATCAAGGGCCGGACGGAGGACAATATCGCTGCCCTTTTGCTTGATGCCGAGGCGGTGGAAGAAGCCGGCGCCTTCTCTGTCGTCATCGAGGGCACGATGGAGGCCGTGGCCGCGAAGCTTACCCGTCATATTTCCATACCGACCATCGGCATCGGCGCCAGCGCCGACTGCGATGGCCAGATCCTGGTGATCGACGATATGGTCGGCATGACCGTCGACCGCGTGCCGAAATTCGTCAAGGAATACGCCGACTTGCGCAGCGCGATAGCGGATGCGGCGGCGCGCTACGCCGCCGAGGTGCGCAGCCGCGCTTTCCCCGGCCCCGATCACGTCTTCACGGCGGTCTCCGGCAAGGACAAGGCATGAACGCGCCAATCGTCATCGACAGCGTTACCGCCCTTCGGGCGCAGGTCCGGAACTGGCGGCAGGCCGGCCTCAAGGTCGCCATGGTGCCGACCATGGGCGCGCTGCATGACGGCCATATCTCACTGGTCAGGATCGCGCTGGAACGGGCCGAACGCTGCGTGGTCTCGATCTTCGTCAATCCGGCGCAGTTCGCGCCGACGGAAGATCTCGACAAGTATCCGCGCCAGTTGGCGCGCGACCTCGACCGGCTGCACGACGCCGGCGCGCATCTCGCCTTCACGCCCGGCGTGAGCGAAATGTACCCTGCAGGCTTCGCCACAAAGATCTCGGTAGGTGGCCCCTCCCGCGGCCTGGAAACCGACTTCAGGCCGAGCTTCTTCGACGGCGTCGCGACCGTGGTGGCCAAGCTCTTCCTGCAGGCGGCGCCCGATTGCGCCGTGTTCGGCGAGAAAGACTACCAGCAGCTCTGCGTCGTCAGGCAGCTCTGCCGCGATCTCGACCTGCCGGTTGAGATCATCGGCGCGCCGACCGTGCGTGACACTCATGGCCTCGCCATGTCGTCGCGCAATGCCTATCTCGGCGCGACCGAGCTCGAAATCGCGCGCAAGCTCAACGTGGTCCTGCGCCGCACGGCGGCGACGCTTTCAGCCGGCACGGATGAGGCCGGCGCCACCGAAGATGCCGCAAAGGCGCTCGTCTCAGCCGGCTTTCAAAAGGTCGACTATGTCGCCGCCCGCGCGAGCGTCACGCTCGGACCCTGGCAGCGCAATCGTGACGGCCGCCTGCTCGCCGCGGCCTGGCTTGGCACGACCCGGCTGATCGACAATGTGGAAATTCCCTCCGCCTGATCGGACAATCGTTCGATCAGGCTCGCCGCCTACTCTTCCGACGGCATATGCAGATACATCGACTGGATGCCGACGCGGCCCGGCCCGGTGAAGCGATTGACGACGAAATTCATGGCGGCGCCGAAGAAGCCACTGGAAAGCCGGTCGATCGTCGTATCCATCTTCACCGAAGCGTCCTTAAACAGCCAGCCGCCCGGCTCGATGTCGATGGTCTCGCCCGCTGCCAGCACCTTCTCGAAGACATTGCCGTAGCCATGCAGCCAGACGATGCCGTCACCTGTCTCGCCGCGGAAACGGTCGATGAAGAAGCCGCTCTGGCCGAACAGCATCGTTCCCAATCCACGCACCCGCTCGAAAGAGTAGTCGACACTCGCGGTCGCGGCGAGGAACTGGTGCTCACGCACCTGGATCTCCTCGCCGCGCCGAAGGTGGATCGGCACGATATGGCCGGGGCCGTCACGGCCGAAGGCGATGATGCCCGGCCCGGACGCCTCGGTGACGAATATCTGCATGCCGGCGATCATGCGCTTCAGCGCGCCCTTTAGCGATTTCAGGCCGATGGTGATGGTGGTATTCTTCCAGAGCAGGATGTGGTGCTCGAAATAGACCGGCATGTTGGTTACATCGACCGACAGCACCGGCACCAGTTCGCCGGCGACGTGATAGGTCACGCCGCCAAAAGTCTCATCCGACACCTCGGTCGGCATCAGTTCCGGCAAGCTCGGCATGGCAATCCCCATTTGCCGGCGACGCCTCTGCCTAGTGGAGAGCGGGACACCGGCGATGCGCAGCCTTGACCACGCGGGTCGGCGCGATCAAATCAAAACCGCGCGATGAAATGGGGGCTCGCCGCCGACTTAGCGGAGCCGCTTCTCCATGATGAGGGCGGGCAATCCCGAATTGCCGCCGCAATCGGCGGTCCTGCCTGCCGGACGGAACCCATTCGCTTCGTAGAAGGCGATCGCCACCGCATTTGCTTCCTCGACTTCGAGGCGCAGCGTATCCATCTCCGGAAAACTGGCTTCGACTTCATCGAGCAGGGACTGGCCGATCCCCTGCCGCTGGCAGGTCGGATGCACATAGAGCTGGCTCAAAAGGACGATCTTCGGGTCGGTGGTGGCGGCGGCGAACGCCATGCCGCCGAGCCGCTTGCCGTCGTCAGCCACCAGGAACTCGGAATTCGGGCGCGTCAGCCGCCCCTTGAGCGAGGCGATCGAATGCCAGTCATCCGTGATTTCAGTTACCCGCTTGACGCCATAGATGGCGTCGTAAGTGGCGTGCCAGGTCTCGACCAGCAACGCACGGACGGCTGCGAGATCACGTTCGCTCGCCGTGCGCACGAACATCATTAACCCTCGATGCCGAGCTTGGCCTTGACGAGGTCGTTCACCGCCTGCGGGTTGGCCTTGCCGCCGGTCGCCTTCATCACCTGGCCGACGAACCAGCCGGCCATGGTCGGCTTGGCGCGCGCCTGCTCGGCCTTGTCCGGGTTGGCGGCGATGACCTCGTCGACGGCCTTCTCGATGGCACCGGTGTCGGTGACCTGCTTCATGCCGCGGCTCTCGACGAGCTGGCGCGGATCGCCGCCCTCGTTCCAGACGATCTCGAACAGGTCCTTGGCGATCTTGCCGGAAATCGTGCCCTCCTTGATCAGGTCGAGAACAGCGCCGAGCTGCTCGGGCGAAACCGGAGCATTTTCAATATCCTTGCCGGCCTTGTTCAGCTGGCCCAGGAGATCGTTGATGACCCAGTTGGCGGCGAGCTTGCCGTCGCGCCCCGCCGCCACCTTCTCGAAATAATCGGCGATCGGCTTTTCCGAAACCAACACCGAGGCGTCATAGGCCGAAAGGCCGAGCACATCGACCAGCCGCGCCTTCTTGTCGTCGGGCAGTTCCGGCAGGTCCTTGGCGAGCGCATCGACATAGGCCTGGTCGAACTCCAGCGGCAGAAGGTCGGGATCCGGGAAATAGCGATAATCATGCGCTTCTTCCTTCGAGCGCATCGAACGCGTCTCGCCCTTGACCGGATCGAACAGGCGCGTCTCCTGAACGATCTTGCCGCCGTCTTCCAGAATGGCGATCTGCCGGCGCGCCTCGTATTCAATGGCCTGGCCGATGAAGCGGATCGAGTTCATGTTCTTGATCTCGCAGCGCGTGCCAAACTCGCCGCCCGGACGGCGGACCGAGACGTTGACGTCGGCGCGCAGCGAGCCTTCGTCCATGTTGCCGTCGCAGGTGCCGAGATAGCGCATGATCGACCGCAGCTTGGTGACATAGGCCTTGGCTTCGTCGGCCGAGCGGATATCGGGCTTGGAGACGATCTCCATCAGCGCGACGCCAGAGCGGTTGAGATCGACATAGGACATGGTCGGGTGCTGATCGTGCATGGACTTGCCGGCATCCTGTTCCAGATGCAGGCGCTCGATGCCGACCTCGATATCCTCGAACTCGCCCTGGCGGTCGGGGCCGACGGAGACAATCACCTTGCCTTCGCCGACGATCGGCTGCTTGTACTGCGAGATCTGGTAGCCCTGCGGCAAGTCCGGATAGAAATAGTTCTTCCGGTCGAAGACCGACTTGTGATTGATCGCGGCCTTCAGACCGAGTCCGGTGCGGATCGCCTGCTTGACGCATTCCTCGTTGATGACCGGCAGCATGCCCGGCATCGCCGCGTCGACAAGGCTGACATTGCCGTTGGGCGCCGCGCCGAAGGAGGTCGAGGCGCCAGAGAAGAGCTTGGCCTGCGAGATCACTTGCGCATGCACTTCGAGCCCGATGACGATCTCCCAGTCGCCGGTGGCGCCGGGGATCAGACGTTTTGCGTCGGGGGTGCGGGTGTCGATGATGCTCATGGATGGCCTGCGTACTTAGAATTCGCGATATGCAGAACGCATATTTCGGTGCGCAACTTCGCTAGTGCAAACAGCCCTACGAGACAAGCGCAAAGGCCGCGGGCTGGCCTTTTCCGCCACCTTCGCTTATAGGACATCCATTCCAATGGAGAGTGGATGTCCACTTACGCTCAGTCCCGGTGAAGCCCTGACCTCATAAGCGAGGCAGGGCAGAAAAACCTGAAACCCGTGCCGCGATGTCTTGCGGCGGCGGCTTTTGTTGTTTTTCCCGGGAATTCTCCAATGGACATTTCGCGCAACGAGCAGCACATCCTGCACCTTCTCGCGCAAGGCGGGCGCATAGAAATCGAAAAGAACGAGAGCAGGAAGATCGCCTCGGTCCGGTGCCTGACCCGCGATGGCTGGCGCTATCCGGGTTTCGACCTGGAACTCTTTCGGAAGCTCAGGCGCAAGAAAGCGGTTTCCTCGACCGATGGCGGTCCTTACCGCATTACCCGACGCGGGCTCCAACTGGTCCGCGCCGAGCTCGACAACCGATAGAACGTGCCACAAGCCGCCGGCTGGAAACAGCCGGCGGCTTCCTCGCCCTGCCTGCTCAGGCGGTAGCGATGTAGGCCCTGATCTCCTCGGCCTCGCGCTCGACATCCTCGATGCGGCGCTTGACCACGTCGCCGATGGAGACAATGCCGTCGAGCAGGCCGTTTTTCTCCACCGGCAGATGGCGGAAGCGGCCTCTCGTCATGATCTCCATCACCTCGTTGACGGTGTGGTTTTCGTTGCAGATCTTGACCTTCGGAGTCATTGCCGAGCGCACGGGAATGTCGAGCGCGGCGGCGCCCTCCTTGGCCACGACCCTGACGATATCGCGCTCCGAGAGAATGCCGACGATCTTGCGGTCGCCATTGGTGATGACGAGCGCGCCGATCCTATGCTCGGCCAGCATGCGAATGGCCTCGCTGAGTTTCTCATTGGGCCCGAGCGTGAACACGTCATGGCCCTTGCTTTCAAGAATTGCCTTAACCGTCATGGCGTCCTCCTCAGCCTTTGACGCCGGCTCCCCCCGCCCAACCGGCTTCTGAGCCCCGGCGCCCTTAGGAAGACACTGGGTGCTTAGGCAACATCGTGCGCCGTCATTGGTTGCATTTCAAGTGCGCCTAAGGACTAGATCAGGATGACTTCTCGTTGAATCGCTATCCTGATCTATCTCTTTGTTGGAGCATGATCTTCTCCGAAAACCGGTTCCCACTTTTCGGGATCATGCTCTAGGCGGCAGCCAGCGGGCGGTCGAAGAAACGCAGTCCGAAAAAGCCGGCAACGAAGCCGCCGATATGCGCTTCCCAAGCGATCTGGCCTTCTACTCCCGGTGCGAAGCCGAGCAGGCCCGTAGCGAGATTTATGACCATCCAGACTCCCAGAAAGGTCATGACGCCGCGCGAGCGCAATACCGCCGCGATCGGCAAGGGCTCGCCGGCGAAGGCCGCCCTGCCGGATGAACGGTCGACGCGAAAACCATAGCGCGCCGCCGCCCCCATCATGCCGGAGATCGCGCCCGACGCACCAACCAACGGCACCTCGCCAAGCGGATGCAGCGCCCAGAAGAGCGCCACCGATGCGAGGCTCGTTACCGCGAAGAACAACGCGAAGCGCAGCGTGCCAAATCGATTGGCCAAAGGCGAACCAAAAGCGGCAAGCCAGATCATGTTGATCAACAGATGCGCCACGCCGCCATGCAGGAACGCATAGGTGAACGGACTGGAAAAGGCATATAAATCGAGGTCATATCGGCCGGAATAGCGAATGGGGACGAAGGCTGCTCGGACGAGCAGGGCAAAATCCTGATCGTCGGTCAGCAGATACACACGCACCAGGTGGACAGCCACACAGATGCCGATCACCGCCAGGACTGCGGGCGGCAGGTTGAAGACGGGTTCGCGGCGCGGCGGCTCGGAAGCCTCTTCCGGCAGCGGTTCGTTTTCAGTGGGGCTTACGGGCTCGCTCATGCACCCTTGCAGGTTAGGGGACTCGGGATTTCGACGAGCATGTAGATCACGCCCTTTCGAATCACAAACGGCTATTCGCCACAGCGCGCGCGCAGAAAAAAGCGCGAATCAGAACAGGGACGAATCAAAAAGAAGGCCGTCCAGGAATTCCCTGAACGGCCGGTCGAGTCCCCCTGCTCCCCATAAACTCGTGGCTGCAGTGCTGCCGATCGCTGCGAGAACGACCGTTTTGGAGTGGTTTTGGTGTGCCACAGGCCTCGGCGGCACGCAATGTAAACCACTTGTTAACCTTAACGGCCCCGAGGCGTGAACAAACGTTAACGATACTGGCACGCATCCTGCTCCGCACCGCATGAAGGTCATCGGAGGGCGCCCTGTCTGTTCGCCGATGGGACATCAAAAGACAGGTTGTGCGGAGCAGGATGGACATGAACGAAAAAGGATCGATCGCGCTGTTCCAATATTGGAACCAGCTGCGTGATGGCCGCCTCGCCCCGAAGCGATCGGAGGTGGAGCCGGCGGACATCAAGTCGCTTCTGGCCGACACCTTCATCCTCGAGCGCGATACGCGTGGCGAAGCGGTGTTCCGGCTGGCCGGCACAAGGCTCTGCGCCTATTACGGCCGGGAGCTCAAAGGCTTCTCCTTCCCTTCGCTCTGGCGCGAGAAGGACCAGCGGCTGATGTCGCGGCTGATGCAAGGCGTTTTCGATCAGAGGTCGGTCCTGCTCATGACCTATGAGGGATTCAGCCGGAACGGCCGCTCCAACAAATTCGAGCTCCTGTCGCTGCCGCTGGATGGGGGCGCCGAAAACCAGCGCTGCCTTGGCATCATCAGCACCGCCGACAAGCCGTTCTGGCTTGGCGCCGATCCGATCACCGATGCGCTCATCGATACCATCCGGGTGATTGACCCCGACAAGGAGCCGATGTTCCTGAAGAACCGTCCGGCGATCGACGTCCCCTCGCTCGTTCCGGCCGAATTCGATCCTCCCGAGACTATTCCGGCGCTCGGCCGCGTGCGCCGCATCCGCCATCTCGTCGTCCTCGACGGCGGGCGTCACGAATGAACCTGGCCGCGCGGGATTTACCCTTCCCCCGAGGCTAATTTTTGCGCGTCCCGAGGCCTCCTGGGCCAGGCTTGTGCGGCCGACTTTTCCCGTTTGTTAACCTGCATTGCTGTAGCTTTTCGGGCGAAATTCCTCGCATCGTCGCGCGGAATGCCAACGGGGTGTAGGCAGTCATGAGGTCAGCGGCGGTAGAATATGCGCCGTCACGAGCTGAGCGGCGCAATTTCCAGCGTGTCCGCGTCAAGATTTACGGACGTTTCATGTTGGAAGACCGCACCGAACATCCCTGCCAGGTGATCGATATGTCGCCCGGCAACGTGGCGTTGCGCACGGAACGTATCGGCAAGCCGGGCGAGAAGGTCATCGCCTATATCGACCATATCGGTCGCGTCGAAGGCATTGTGACACGCACGTCGCAGGACGGTTTCGCCATGACCGTCATCGCCTCGGATCGCAAGAAAGACAAGCTTGCCGCGCAGCTTACCTGGCTTGCCAACAAGCATGAGCTCGACCTGCCCGAGGACCGCCGCCACGAGCGCGTGGCGCCGCGCAATCCGATGAGCGTTCTGCAGCTTACCGACGGGCGTCAGTACCAGTGTCGCATCATCGACCTGTCGCTCTCGGGCGCTGCGATCGAGATCGACGTCAAGCCGGCCCTCGGTGTCCAGGTTATGCTCGGCACGATGCGCGGCCAGGTGGTGCGCCATTTCGAGGACGGCGTCGCCATCGAGTTCGCGGTCATCCAGCGTCCGGAAACACTCGACCAGGAATTCAACGCGCCGCGGTCCTGACCTAAGCTCACCAGTAGCGAAGCGAACCGGCCCTTGGCGGCCGGTTTTTTGTTGCCTTTTTGGGCTGCCGGACGCAGCTCTCGAGCGCGTGAAGTCCTAACGAAGCCCAGAAAATCTGAATAATTCAAAATCGCGATAGTTCAAATTTTATGTTTATTCTATTGGAGTTTTACTCAATGTCTGCTTCGCGTTTTTGCGTCAAATAAATCCCATCGTGGCACAGTCTTCTCAAACGGGGAGACTACCACAATGAAAATGACGAGGGGCAAGCTGTTGCTCTTGGCAATAGCGATGCAGCTTTCCGCGTGGGGCACGGCAAGCGCAGGACCGGCTTTCATGCACACGGGTGGCCGCACCACCCAGCCGGTCGGTCACTACGATTTCTGCCAGCGCATTCCGGCCGAATGCAACCAGCGGACGCCGAAGGGTCCGCCGGTCGAGCTGACGCGCAAGCTGTGGGCGACGATGGTCAACGTCAACAATTCGGTCAACACCCGCGTCAAGCCGCGCACCGACATGGAGATCTACGGTGTCGAGGAATACTGGGCCTATCCCGACAAAGGTTATGGCGATTGCGAGGATTACGCGCTGGAGAAGCGCCGTGAGCTGATGGCCGTGGGCGTGCCGGCCGGCAATCTGCTGATGACGGTGGTGCGCCAGCCGAATGGCGACGGCCATGCGGTGCTGACGGTGCGCACCAGCCTCGGCGAATTCATCCTCGACAATCTCGAGCCAAAAGTGCTCGCCTGGAATGATACGGTCTACACCTACCTCAAGCGTCAATCGACCGAGAATTCGGGCGTTTGGGTGACGATCAACGACGGCCGCGACGACGCGGTCGCCAGCGTCCGCTAAGGCGCCAAAGCGATCGGGTACGTCGCCGTGACGCGGCGGCGCGCCCAGGAAGAAAGCCCGGTCGAGTCCCCACCCTCCCCGTCCCC
>NZ_JAIUHK010000037.1:0-56928 GCF_020165075.1 Mesorhizobium sp. CA4 | reverse complement strand
CTCGGCCTCCTTCCCACTTCAACCATACACCAGAACCAACACACAGGATCCTAGGGTCTGCGCGCGTCGCTTCGCTCCTTGCTCCGCCCGTGGATGACGAAAGGAGAGGGGCTTCGGCCAATCGCGAGCGTTTGTGGTGATTCCTCATCCTGGATGCAGCCCTGATGCCGCCTGGGCATCAGCTTACCTTTCCACCAAGATGCGCCTTCAGCGCCATCTGCGCGAGGCTCGCCTGGCGGTCGCGATGCGTGATCATGGCGAAATCGCGCTTCGGCAATTCGACCGGCACGGCCCTGAGACTGCCCTCCGCCAAGGAGCGCGCGACCACCAGTTCCGAGATGATCGTCGCCCCCGCGCCGGCCTCGACCGCCTGACGCACGGCCTCATTGCTGGGCAGGACGAGGAAAATCTGCAGCTCGGCCGGCGGGACCCCTTGGCTGAGCGCGAAATCCTCCAGCGCCTCCCGCGTGCCCGACCCGCCTTCCCTGATGATCCAGCGCAGCGCCCTGATATCGAGGTTCCCCGCGCGCGTCGTCGTCATTTCGGGATGCGCGCGCGCAACCACCAGCATCGGATGGTCTTCGTCGACCGTGGCGCGACGCAGGATGTCGGACTCGGTACGGCCCTCGACCAGTCCGAAATCGGCCCTGCCGTCCAGCACATTGGTCTCGACCTGCCTGGTGTTGCCGATCGTCACGCTCAGCTTCACGGCGGGATAGGCCTCATGGAAGGACGCCAGGCGACGCGGCAGCCAGTAGCTGGCGATGGTCTGGCTGGCTGCGATCGACAGGCTGCCGGCGACGGTCTGCGAAACATCCTCCAGAACGCCGCGGGCGGCGGCGGCGCGATCCAGGACAGCCTTCGCCTCCGGCAGGAAGCGGTGACCGGTCTGGGCCAGTTCGATGTTGCGGCCGACCCGGTTGAACAGGCGCACGCCATGCTGGCTTTCGAGCGCGCGAATGGCAGCCGACGCGGCCGACTGCGAGATGCCGAGCCGCTCGGCGGCTTTGGTCATGTGGCCGTGCTCGGCGACGGCGACGAAGATGCGCAACTGATCGAGAGTCATGGGCCAACTAAGAAGCAAAGCCGATCGGAATTACAAGAGCTGCTTGTTAGACGGATCAATTGCTTTGTTCTAAGTTTTTGCCTGAAGTTGGAAAAAATTGGTCGTTAGAGGCCAAGAGTGGGAATGGCAGGGCGGTTCAAATCCCTTTTCGCGCATTGGAGCCGTCGGCTGAAGCGGCAGCTCGCCGGCGAGCGTTATCATCCCGAGCTCCATTACATGCGCGGGCCGGGACCCAAGACGAAGGCCAAGATGGCGAGCGGCAAGGGCGTGCGCGGATCATGAGCAAAGCCGCGCCCCGCGGCGCCAATTCCGCACCCTCGCAGCGGCCGCTGGCGGACAGCCGAGCACCGAACGAGGGCGATGGCGTCGAGACCTCGCCTGAAGTCTCCGACCGCATCGCCAAGACCACCTGCTACATGTGCGCCTGCCGTTGCGGTATCGACGTCCACATCAAGGACGGCAAGGTGCGCTACATCAACGGCAACAAAGACCACCCGGTGAACCGCGGCGTGATCTGCGGCAAGGGCAGCGCCGGCATCATGCAGCATTACAGCCCCGCGCGGCTGAAGAAGCCATTGCTGCGCACAGGTCCGCGCGGCTCGGGCGAATTCCGCGAGATCGAGTGGGAGGAAGCGCTGACCATCGCCACCGAGAGGCTGTCGGCGATCAGGCGCACCGATCCGAGGAAGCTTGCCTTCTTCACCGGGCGCGACCAATCGCAATCGCTGACCGGCTGGTGGGCTTCGAAATTCGGCACACCCAATTTCGCCGCGCATGGCGGTTTCTGCTCCGTGAACATGGCGGCCGGCGGGCTCTATACGATCGGCGGCTCGTTCTGGGAATTCGGCGAACCCGACTGGGACAACAGCAGATATTTCATGCTGTTCGGCGTCGCCGAGGACCATGATTCCAATCCGATCAAGATCGGCCTCGGCAAGCTCAAGACGCGCGGGGCCAAGGTGGTTTCGATCAATCCCTGCCGCACGGGCTACAATGCCATCGCCGACGACTGGATCGGCATCAGGCCAGGCACGGACGGCCTGTTCGTGCTGGCGCTCGTCCACGAATTGCTCAAGGCCGGACGCGTCGATCTCGACTATCTGCTGCGCTACACCAACGCGCCCGTGCTGGTCGTGCAGGAGCCGGGGGCCGCCGACGATGGACTGTTCGTGCGCGGCGTGGACGACAATCCGCTTGCTTGGGACAGAGTGGCGAAGCGGCCGGTCAATGCAGCCGACCCCGAAGCCAAGCCGGCGCTGACCGGCAGCTATGAGATCGGAGGGCGGCGTTGCGTGCCTGTCTTCCAGCTCATCGCCAAACGCTATCTCGACGAGACGTACTCGCCGGACGCCGTGGCAGAGCGCTGCGGCCTCACCGCCGACACGATCCGGCGGATCGCGGCGGAGCTGGCGCATGTCGCCTTCGAGCAGACGATCGAGTTGCCGATCGCCTGGACCGACTGGGCCGGCCGGCGACACGAGACAATCAAGGGCCGACCGGTCTCGATGCATGCCATGCGCGGCATCTCGGCCCATTCCAACGGTTTTCACACCTGCCGCGCCATTCACCTCCTGCAGGTGCTGCTTGGCACTGTGGACGTTCCGGGCGGTTTCCGCTTCAAGGCGCCCTATCCGCGCTCGGCGCCGCCGGGGCCGAAGCCATGCGGAAAAAATACCCAGCCGATGACGCCGCTGGACGGCATGCCGCTCGGCTTCGTCTGCGGCCCGGACGATCTTCTCGTCGACGAGGCCGGCCGGCCGACCCGCATCGACAAGGCCTACTCCTGGGAAGCCCCCCTGGCCGCCCATGGGTTGATGCATTCGGTGATCCGCAATGCCTGGGCCGGCGATCCTTATCCGATCGACACGCTGCTGATGTACATGTCGAACATGGCATGGAACTCGTCGATGAACACGGTCGAGACGATTGCCATGCTGACCGACAAGGACGAGGCGGGCGCCTACAAGATCCCCTTCATCATCTATTCCGACGCCTATTATTCCGAGACGGTGGCGTTTGCCGACCTGGTGCTGCCCGACACCACCTACCTCGAGCGGCATGATTGCATCAGCCTGCTCGACCGGCCGATCAGCCATGCGGACGGGGCCGCCGACGCCATCCGCCATCCCGTAGTACAGCCGGACCGCGACGTGCGGCCGTTCCAGTCCGTGCTGATCGAGCTCGGCGCGCGGCTTGACCTGCCCGGCTTCGTCGACGAGGACGGCTCGGCGAAATACCGCGACTATGCCGATTATATCGTCAGCCACGAACGCACCCCCGGCATCGGCCCTTTAGCCGGCTGGCGTGGCGAGAATGGCGACGCGATCGGCAGGGGCGATGTCAACCCCGACCAGCTGCAGCGCTACATCGACAATGGCGGCTTCTGGCACCACGATTTTTCCGACGAGCAGCGCTATTACAAGATGGGCAACCGCGCCTATCTCGACTTCGCCGTCGAGATGGGTTTCATCGCCAAGGCCGAGCCTATCGTTTTCCAGCTTTATTCAGAGCCGATCCAACGCTTCCGACTGGCGGCGCGCGGGCATGGGAAAGTGCAGCCGCCGGGCGCCGAGCGCGGGCGCATGGAAGCCTATATGGACCCGCTGCCGTTCTGGTACGCGCCCCTCGAGGGCGATACCGTCGATCTCGCAAAATATCCGCTGCATGCGCTGACGCAGCGGCCGATGCACATGTACCATTCCTGGGGTTCGCAAAATGCGTGGCTGCGGCAGATCACCAGCCAGAACCGGCTGTTCATGCACACGCAGACCGCCACCGGCCTTGGCCTTTCCGACGACGACTGGGTGTGGATCGAAAGCATCAATGGCCGGGTGAAGGGCCAGATCAAGCTGATCGACGGCGTGAACCCGGACACGGTGTGGACCTGGAACGCGGTCGGCAAACGGCGCGGCAGCTGGGGGCTGAAGGACGATGCGGCGGAGAGCAATCGCGGCTTCCTGCTCAACCACATCATCGGCGACCAGACCGCAGCCGACGCCAACGGCAAGCGCTATTCGAATTCCGATCCGGTCACAGGACAGGCCGCGTGGTTCGATGTGCGCGTGCGGATCGTGAAATGCGCGCCGCAAGAAGCCGGCTTCACCGAGCCGCAATTCGAGCGTTTCGCCCAGCCGCCGCATTTCGGGCCTTCGCCGGACGTGCTTCGCTTCGGCACGCAATTCCGCATGAAGAGGGAAGCCGCCGAATGACCTGTCTACCCGTGCAAACCGATAAGAAACTCGGCCTCGTCATCGACCTCGACACTTGCGTCGGCTGCCAGGCCTGCGTCACCGCCTGCAAGGAGTGGAACACCGGCGGCCACATGGCGCCGCTGACCGACATCGACCCCTTTGGCGGACATGTCGACGGCGTCTGGTTCAACCGCGTGCACGCCTACGAGCACACGACGGAGCTGGGCGGCCGCACGGTGAACTTCCCGCGCTCCTGCCTACATTGCGAGCAGCCGGCCTGCGTCACCGTCTGCCCGACCGGCGCCTCCTACAAGCGTGCCTCGGACGGCATCGTGCTGGTCGACGAAGATAAATGCATCGGCTGCAAATTGTGCAGCTGGGCCTGTCCTTATGGCGCGCGTGAATTCGACACCGATGTCGGCGTGATGAAGAAATGCACGCTCTGCGTCGACCGGATCTACAACGACAATCTGGCGGAAGACGATCGCGTGCCGGCCTGCGTTGCCGCTTGCCCGACCAGCGCCCGACATTTCGGCGATCTCGGCGATCCTACATCGGCGATTTCGCAACTTGTCGAGGAGCGTGGGGGTGTGGCGCTGATGCCGGAGCTTGGCTACCAGCCGACCAACAGATATTTGCCGCCGCGCGCCCGCAGCCAACGTGCGGCGAAGGTCGACGCGCCTGCGCTGGTGCCGATCAAGGCCGAGGGCGGCTTCCTCGGCTGGATCGACCGCATGCTTTCGAACTAGTCGATCATGCATCCCGCTTTCTCGGTCGTCTTCTTCACCACCGCCACCGGGGCCGGCTACGGCCTGCTGGCGCTCCTCGGCTTGCTCGGCGGGTTAGGGTTCATTCCCGCCGACTTCTGGCTTGGCCTTGTCGGCATGGCGCTGGCGCTCGGCGTGATCGCGGCAGGGCTGTTGTCCTCCACCGGTCACCTCGGCCGACCCGAGCGCGCCTGGCGCGCCTTCTCGCAATGGCGCAGCTCGTGGCTGTCGCGCGAAGGCGTGGCGTCGGTCGCAACTTTCATTCCGGCTGGCTTGTTCGGCATCGGCTGGGTGCTTCTCGGCAAGAGCAGCGGCTGGGTGGCGGCCGCCGGGCTGCTGGCGGCGGCAGGCGCGGTAATGACGGTCTGCACGACAGGCATGATCTATGCGTCGCTGAAGCCGATCGCGCAGTGGCACAGCCGCTATACTTTGCCTGCTTATCTCACCTTCGCAGCGATGACCGGAAGCGTTCTCGCCAACGCCTTGCTCCAAGGCTTCAGGCAAGGTTCGAGGGCGATGCTGGCCTGGGCTCTGCTTGCCACGCTCGCCGGCTGGGGCTGGAAGCTTGCGACCTGGCGCTACAATGACCGGCTGGAAATCCCGACCACCGCCAACACAGCGACCGGTCTTTCCGGCGGCACGGTGCGTTCGATCGAGTGGCCGCACACGGAAGAAAACTATCTGCTGAAGGAAATGGGCTTCCGCATCGCACGCAAGCACAGCGCCAAGCTGCGGCGGATCACGCAGGCGCTGGCCTTTGCCGTGCCTGCGATCCTGCTGGCGATCGCTTTCTTCCTGCCGTGGCCTTTGGGCGCGATCGCATCCATGTTTGCGGCCGGCGCGCAGTTCGCCGGCATGCTGGTCGAGCGCTGGCTGTTCTTCGCCGAGGCGAAGCACACGGTCACCCTCTATTATGGGAGGGAGTAAGCTTCAGCCCGGCCGCAGCATCCAGCCGGAGATAGCAAAAATGCGCTCGGCGCCGAGCATATAGGCCACCAGCGTTTCCAGCCGGAACAGGCCGGCATAGGCGCGGTCGAGCACGTTGAGCGAGCCGGTGTAGGCGCCGAAGGCCGGCATGATCATGCGGCCGCCGTCGCTGGCAAAGCAGCGCCGCCGGACCGAGCGCCCGCGCTGGACGATGCGCGCGCAGGGGTGGAGATGGCCGGCGATCTCGCCTTCGACCCGCAGCTTTGACGGCTCATGGCGGAAGAGCAGCGAGCCGATGGCAAGTTCCTTCACCGTCTCGCCCAGCAGGTCGGCTGGCGCATCCGGGTCGTGATTGCCGGCGACCCAGAACCAGTCGCGGCCGGCCATCATCGCTTCCAGGCGCTCGCGGAAGCTCTGGTGCATGCGCCCGGCACCGCCGCCGTCATGGAAGGAATCACCCAGGCTGAGGACGATCCGCGGCTCGTAGTCGGCGATGACCGCCTGAAGCCGCAGCAAGGTGGCGCCGGTGTCGTAGGGTGGGATCAGCGTGCCGCGCCGGGCGAAGGACGAGCCCTTTTCGAGATGCAGGTCGGAGACGGCAAGCAGTCGCAGATCTGGGAAATAAAGAACGCCGCGCCGATCGCAGACCGCACGTTCGCCGGCGATGCCGACGATGTCGGCCTCGGCGATCAGCGTTGCCCGCGATAGCGAAAAATTCATCCCCTCTCGGCTCTTTCTTTCAGTCCGCCATGTCCGGCCCCATGGCCTCTTCGACGAGGGTGGCGGCATCCATCAGCAATGTTTCGTCCGCCTCGCCATTCACCGGCATCTTGCCGATTTCAAGCATGATCGGCACGGCCAACGGCGATATCTGCTCAAGGTTCTTATGCGTGATTCGACCTCGGATGCGCGAGAGCATCTCGGCAAGTCTGCTGACATCGAGCAACCCGGTCGCGGCATCCGTACGGGTGGCCTGCAGCAGAATATGGTCGGGTTCATGGCTGCGCAACACGTCATAGATCAGGTCGGTCGACACGGTGACCTGGCGACCGCTTTTCTCCTTGCCGGGGTGACGCTTTTCGATCAGTCCGGAAATCAGCGCGCAGTTGCGGAAGGTGCGCTTCAGTAGCCAGCTATCGGCAAACCAAGCCTCGAGATCATCGCCCAGCATGTCTTGATCGAACAGCGTGGCCAGCGACGGTTTCCTGTTCTTGAACATCCAGCCCATGTCGGCCAGCGACCAGATGGCAAGCGCATAATCGGTGGCCACGAACCCGACCGGCTTGGCGCCTGCCCGATCCAGTCGGCGGGTGAGCAGCATGCCGAGCGTCTGATGCGCAAGCCTGCCCTCGAAGGGATAGGCCACGAGATAATACCGGTTGCCGCGTGGGAAAGTCTCGATCAACAGGTCGTCGCGTTTCGGCAGGACGGACTTGTCCGCCTGAAACCGCAGCCAATCCGCCACCTGCTCGGGCAGCTTCTTCCAGCGTTGCGGGTCGTCGAGCATGGCCCGCACCTGCTCGGCGAGGTAAGTCGAAAGCGGGAATTTGCCGCCGCCGTAATAGGGCACTTTCGCGTCGCTGCCGGGCGCGTTCGAGACGAAGCACTCGTTCTCGCGAATGCCTTCGAAGCGCAGGATCTTGCCACCGAACATAAAGGTGTCGCCGTGGGTCAAGGTCTCCAGGAATGCTTCCTCGATCTTTCCCAACACCCTGCCGCCGCGCGAGGCTGCCCCTCTGCTGCCGGCCTGGACGTAACGCACATTGAGCGCCGGCACTTCGATGATGGTGCCGACATTGAGCCTGTATTGCTGGGCGACGGCCGGGTTTGAAACCCGCCATAAGCCTTCCTTGGTTTGCCGGATGCGGGCATAGCGCTCGTAATTTCTCAGCGCGTAGCCGCCGGTGGCGACGAAATCGATGACCCGGTCGAATGTCGGCCTGTCCAGGCTGGTATAAGGTGCGGCCGTCCTTACTTCATCGAACAGCACATCGGCATGGAAAGGCGCCCCGCAGGCGCAGCCCAGCACGTGTTGAGCCAAGACGTCCAGCCCGCCATTGACCAGCGGCGGCGTGTCCTGCGCGCCGAGATAATTGGCATCGAGCGCCGCGCGGCATTCCAGCACTTCGAATCGGTTCGCGGGAATGAGAATCGCCTTGGACGGCTCGTCCATGCGGTGGTTGGCGCGGCCGATACGCTGCGCCAAGCGACTGGCACCCTTGGGGGCGCCGACATGAACCACCAGATCGACATCGCCCCAGTCGATGCCGAGATCGAGCGTCGAGGTGGCGACGATGGCGCGCAACGCGTTTTCCCCCATGGCCTTCTCGACGCGGCGGCGCTGCGCGACATCCAGCGATCCGTGATGGAGCGCGATCGGCAGCGTGTCTTCATTGACGCGCCATAGCTCCTGGAACAGCAACTCGGCCTGGCTGCGCGTGTTGACGAAGAGCAGCGTGGTCTTGTGCCGCTTGATCTCGCGGTAAATCTCAGGCGTGGCGTAGCGGGCGGAGTGCCCGGCCCAGGGCACCCGCTCTTCGGAGTCGAGGATCGATATCTCGGGCTTCGCGCCGCCCGTGACGACGATGAGCTCGGACATCGCGCCGGGAGACGCCTGACTGACCAGCCAGCGCCGCAACTCGTCGGGCTCGGCCACCGTGGCCGACAGGCCAATGGTCTGCAACGCGGGAACAAAAGCGCGCAGCCGGGCCAGGCCGAGCGCCAGCAGATGTCCGCGCTTTGACGTGACCAACGAATGCAATTCGTCGAGCACGACATAGCGCAGGTCCTCGAAGAAGCGCCTTGCATCGTTCGAGGCGATCAGCAGCGCGAGTTGCTCAGGCGTGGTCAGCAGTATGTCGGGCGGCGCCAGTTTCTGCCGCTGGCGCTTGTGCGAAGGCGTGTCGCCGGTGCGCGTCTCGATGGTGACAGGCAGGCCGATCTCCTCGACCGGCTTGCCGAGATTGCGCTCGATGTCGACGGCCAACGCTTTCAGCGGCGAGATGTAGAGCGTGTGGATACCGCGGCGGGCTTCGCCCGGCCTTCGCCTGGGACGGTTGGCCAGCTCCGTCAGCGACGGCAGAAAGCCGGCCAGCGTCTTGCCGGCGCCGGTCGGCGCGATCAGCAGCACCGACTGGCCGCTTTGAGCCTGCGCCAGCAGCTCGAGCTGATGGACGCGCGGCGACCAGCCCTTTTCGCCGAACCATTTGACGAATGGCTCAGGCAGCAGGACGGCGGCATTCTGTTCGGCAAGGCGCGGCTGCTCGGTCACGAGCAAGAGGTAGCGCGGCGGCAAACAATCGCCAAGGAAAATCGGAACAAAAAGGGATCAACGTTCTTGCCCCGTTTACGGGGAGA
The DNA here is from genome assembly GCF_020165075.1 of Mesorhizobium sp. CA4. Classification (NCBI taxonomy): domain Bacteria; kingdom Pseudomonadati; phylum Pseudomonadota; class Alphaproteobacteria; order Hyphomicrobiales; family Phyllobacteriaceae; genus Mesorhizobium; species Mesorhizobium sp. CA4. Next base: position 47,620 of record NZ_JAIUHK010000037.1, on the reverse strand, counting down.
GGGCGCCGGCAGGCAGGTGAGGGGCAGCGCCGGCAATCATAGTTTGGCTATCGGCGCAAACCGCCGCACGGTTCGCGCCGCTCCTCATCCGCCCTTCGGGCACCTTCTCCCGTATAGCGACGGGAGAAGGAAGGCTACGGTCTCCTGAACCCCGTCGGGGCGCCATAGAGATAGCCGATGCGCTCGACCGCTTCCTTCAGCCCCTCGCGCGAGACCAGCATGGTGTGGCCGTTGGCGTGGATCATGTCTCTTTCGTCGGTCATGATCGCGACATGGCCTTTCCAGAAGACGAGGTCGCCGCGCCCGAGACCTGAATAGTCCGGACCCGGCTCGAACGGCATGCCGATCGATGCCGCCTGCATATCGGCGTCGCGCAGCACATCCTTGCCCGTCATGCGCATTGCCAACTGCACGAGGCCGGAGCAGTCGATGCCGAAGCCGGAGACACCGCCCCAGAGATAAGGCGTGCCGAGGAAGCTCTCGGCGACCGTGACATAGTCCTCCGCCGGCTCGGCGATCGGCCGCAAATGGCGGGCGATGATCGCCTGGCCGGAGGGCAGCAGCGCATAATGCGTGCCGCGCGTCTCGGCCGAGCCGGTCACCGTCACGGTCGAGCCCATCGACAGCTGCCCGTTGATCGGAAAGCGCAGATCCGGTCCGGGATAAAGGAAGGTGCGCGGCACGGAAACGATATGCGTGGGCGCATGCTCGCGCGCCCCAATCAGATTGTCGGCCACATAGCCGACATAGCCGTCGCGCTCGGCCTGTACCCAGGCCCAGCCTTCCGCGTCCTCGAAGACGAGCACATCGTCGCCGAACAGCGCCTGCGTGTTGACGCCCGCATCGGGGCGCGGCGCCTTGCGCAGATCGGCGACAGCGGCCGTGATCCGCGCCGGGCGGCCGGTGACGAAGCGGTCGGCGGCGACCTCGCCCTTCAGCCTCGCATCGGCAAGGTCGGAGCGGAAAGCATGAAAGCGGGCATCCCTGGCGGTCAAATCGATAATCCAGTCAAATCAGCAATGAACTCAGATGGGGCAATGAGGTCAAATGGGCAGCTCGTGCGCCCTGGCAACGATACCATCGCCGAAGCGCTCGACAAAGAGCGCGCCTTCCACCGTGCGCCGGATCAGCACGTTGCGCTTGTCGAGCTCGTCGCGATGGCGCGAGACCAGCTTCAGCGCGCCCATTGTGTCCAGCGCGCGGGTGATAACCGGCTTGGTGACGTTAAGCCTGGCGGCCAGCCCGCGCACCGTATGGGGTGGCGGATCGAGATAGATGGTGAACAGGATCGCCGTCTGGCGCATGGTGAGATCGGGCTCGCCGTTCCGCACCTGGGCCAGCATCACCTGCTGCCACAGTCGCAAGGCCTGGCTCGGGCGCATCGAGATCGACATCGCCCAAGCATGCCGGCAAATTGTTTCGGTTCCGTTTCAGTGGCGGCGTTTTGCAGCTACGCCCCGAAACGCTCGGCGATTACCCGCTCCAGCGCGCGAATGCCCTGCGCTTCGCCGCCGGTCAGGCCGTAGGGACGATCGGCCGGATTCCAAGCGAAGATGTCGAAATGCGCCCAGCTGTGAGTCTTCTCGACGAAGCGCTTGAGGAAAAGCGCCGCAGTGATCGATCCGGCAAAACCGTCGGTGGTGACATTGTTGATGTCGGCGACCTTCGAGGAAAGCTTAGCATCATAGGGACGCCATAGCGGCATTCGCCACAGTGGATCCTCGACCGCGACGGACGCGGCTGCAAGGTCGGCGGCAAGCGTCTCGTCGGCGGTGTAGAAGGGCGCCAGATCCGGCCCCAGCGCGACCCGGGCGGCTCCGGTCAGCGTCGCCATGTCGACCAGCAAAGCGGGCTGTTCCTCGTCGGCCAGCGCCAGCGCATCGGCCAGGATCAGCCTGCCTTCGGCGTCGGTGTTGCCGATCTCGACCGTGATGCCCTTGCGGCTCCTGAGCACGTCGCCGGGCCGGAAGGCGTTGCCGGCGATCGAATTCTCGACGGCGGGGATCAGCACACGCAGCCGGACGTTCAATCTCGCCGCCATCATCATGGAGGCGAGACCCAACACATTGGCGGCGCCGCCCATGTCCTTCTTCATCAAAAGCATGCCGGACGAAGGCTTGATGTCGAGGCCGCCGGTGTCGAAGCAGACGCCCTTGCCGACCAGCGTCACCTTCGGCGCATCGCCCGGTCCCCAAATCATGTCGATCAGCCGCGGCGCGCCGGTGGAGGCACGGCCGACGGCATGGATCATTGGGAAGTTCCCCGCCAGGAGATCGTCGCCATGGATCACTGAGATATCGGCACCATGAGCGGCCGCCAGTTTCCGGGCGGCTTCTTCCAGTTCGAGCGGCCCCAGGTCGCTGGTCGGCGTGTTGACGAGGTCGCGTGTCAGGAACACGCTGTCGGCCACGCGGCGGACATGTGCGGCGTCGGCGCCCTCCGGTAGCGCAAAGCGCAAGGCCTTGCCGGGCTTCTTGCCGTAGCGGGTGAAGACATAGCCCCCAAGGACCAGCGCGAGCGCGGCGAGATCGGGCTGCGCGAGGCCCGACGCGAAATGCCAATCGCCTTCCGGCAACGACCTTGCCAGCGCGCCGAGCGCAAGAACGCTTTCGCCGTCGCCTGTGCCGAACAGCGCGCCGGCAAGGCTGCCGCCCTCGCCCGGCAGGACCAGCGTGCGCCCTGCCTCGCCGGAAAACCCGTTGGCTCTCGCCCAGGCGATAGCGGGCGGCGGCAGCGCAGCGGCTTCAAGGGCATCCTTTGGCACTAGATAGACAGGCAAGACGGCTTCCGGCTTCTGCTCAACGAGTTCGACAGGCATGCGATGATCTCCGGCCGAACAGTTCGAGTCGGCGCTTCTTAACGGTCCGTTAGGGTTAACAGAATATTTCTGCGGGAGGGAAGACGGCCAGCCAATGGCCGCACAGGAATGGAGACCGGGCGCCGATGCCGACCGAAGTGTTGAACCTTACAGCCAAGCGTCTGATCACCACGGTCTTCATGGCCGCGCTGGCGACAAGCATGGCCGGTTGCGGCAGCACCAGCAAGTTCACCACGGGCTCCATCTCCCGCTCCGACAGCAGGCCGCTGGAAACGATGTCGGCCGGCGAATTGCGCACCGCCACGTCCAGGCTCGGCCAATCCTATGCCCGCAATCCGAACGACAAGCGCATCGCGATGAATTTCGCGGCGGCGCTGCAGATGGACGGCGATGCCGATCAGTCGCTGGCGGTGATGCGCAAGCTGGCGATCGCCTATCCCAAGGATCGCGAGGTGCTTGCGGCCTATGGGAAGGCGCTTGCCGCCAACGGCCAGTTCGAGCCGGCTCTCGATGCCGTGCGGCGCGCGCAGACGCCCGAATATCCGGACTGGAAGCTGGTCTCGGCGGAAGCCGCCATTCTCGACCAGATGGGACAGAAGGACGAAGCGCGGCAGGACTATCGCAAGGCGCTGGAACTGAAGCCGAACGAGCCTTCGGTGCTGTCCAATCTCGGCATGTCCTATGTGCTCGAGGGCGACTTGCGCACGGCAGAAACCTATATGCGTTCCGCCGCGCAGCAGCCCGGCGCCGATAGCAGGGTGCGCCAGAATCTCGCGCTGGTCGTAGGCCTGCAGGGCCGTTTCGACGAGGCAGAGAAGATCGCTTCGCAGGAGCTGTCGCCCGAGCAGGCGCAGGCCAACGTCGCTTATCTGCGCCAGATGCTTGCCCAGCAGAACGCCTGGAGCCAGCTGAAGGATCAGGACAAGGACAAGGCGAAAGTCGCCACGGACTGACCGCTGCGGATGGCGCTAAGCCGATCGCCTCTGAAAAATTGAAAGCCGCGCGGACCCCGCGCGGTTTTTGATTGATGCGTACGGCCCGCCTATTGGCTCGAGGAGCTGTGCTGGTCGCCGAAGATGCCGCGCTGACTGACCTGGATGCCGGCCGGCCCAAGAATGATGGCGAATAGAACCGGCAGGAAGAACAGGATCATCGGCACGGTGAGCTTCGGCGGAAGCGCTGCGGCCTTCTTTTCGGCGGCATTCATGCGCATGTCGCGGCTTTCCGAGGCGAGCACGCGCAGCGCGTGCGCCACCGGCGTGCCGTAGCGTTCGGCCTGGACCAAGGCCTGGGACACCGACCTCACCGATTCCAGGCCGGTGCGGCTTGCCAGGTTCTCATAGGCGATCTTGCGGTCCTGCAGATAGGACAGCTCGGCATTGGTGAGCACAAATTCCTCGGCAAGCGCCACCGACTGCGCGCCGATTTCGTCGGCAACCCTGCGCAAGGCCGCTTCCACCGACATGCCGGATTCCACACAGATCAGCATCAGGTCGAGCGCGTCCGGCCACGCCAGCTGGATCGACTGCTTGCGCTTGGTCGCGCGGTTGTTGACGTAGACGATCGGCGCATAGAAGCCGCCATAGGCGACAACGACACAGACGAACAGCCTGATGAAAGTCGGCTGCTGCGGCAAGCCGCCGAGCACGAACAGATAGATGGCCGCCAAGGCAAAACCGACGAATGGCAGGACGAGGCGGAAGAAGAGGAAACGCGTCAGCGGGTTCTCGCCGCGGAAGCCCGCGACCTTGAGCTTCTGGATCGTGTTTTCATCTGCGAGCGCGCGCCTGAGATCGAGGCGGTCGACGACGTTGCGCATGCCGATGGACTGTTCCTCGCGCAGGCCTTTGCGACGGCGGTCGGCCTCGCTGGCCAGCCGCGCACGCTGCTCGGCGCGCAATTTGTCGCGTTCAAGGGCCACGCTTTTCATGCGCGACTTGAGCGACGTGCCGCCGAACGCCGGCATGAGCGTGAAGACGGTCGCGAACACGGCAATGCCGACCAGCATCGCGATCAGGAAAGAAGGATCGGTGAGTGTTTTGACGACCTGCTCTGTCACTGGATCCGCGCCTCTACACTTCGAAGTTCATCATCTTGCGCATCACCAGGATCCCGATCGACATCCACACACCCGCGCAGCCGAGGATCAGGTTGCCGACGTTGGTGGTGAACAGCGGCATGATATAGTTCGGGCTCGACAGATAGACGAGGAAGGCGACGACGAAAGGCAAGGCGCCGATAATGGCGGCGGATGCCTTGGCTTCCATCGACAGCGCCTGGACCTTGGCTTTCATCTTCTTGCGGTCGCGCAGCACGCGCGAAAGGTTGCCCAGCGCCTCGGACAAGTTGCCGCCGGCCTGCGACTGGATCTGGATGACGATGCCGAAGAAGCCGGCCTCGCTGCACGGCATGGTCTCGGACATGCGCATGGCGGCGTCCGGCACCGACATGCCCATCTGCTGGGAATCGACGATGCGGCGGAATTCGGAGCGGACCGGTTCAGGCGATTCATTGGCGATCAGGCGGATCGCATCGTTGAGCGGCAAGCCGGACTTGACCGCGCGCACGATGATGTCGAGCGCGTTCGGGAACTCTTCCAGGAAGGCCTTGACGCGGCGTGTGCGGCGAAAGGAGACAAACCAGCGCGGCAGGCCGAGGCCGCCCGCCAGCAGGGCGCCGGGCAGAGCCCACAAAGGCGCGCCGACGAAAAAGAGAAGGCCCGTGAGCACGATCCCGCAGACAGCCGAATACATGTAGAAGCGCTCGATCGGAACCTGCATGCCGGCCTGGCGGATCTGGACCTTCAGCGGCGGTTTCTTGACGTTGCGATCGTTGGTCTTCTGCTTCTCGTCGAGCTGCTTCAGCGAGTCCTGGACGTTTTTTCGCCGCTTGACCGCTTCCGCGGCGCGGTCGCGCGTCGCTTTCACCACAGACCGGTCGGTTTCGGCGGTCTTGACGGTCTGAAGCCGCTTGCCGGCCTGCTTCTCGTTGTCGATGCGCGTGAACAGGAAAGCATAGGCCACCGCGCCGGCGCTGAAGCCGGCGAGCACGACGAAAGCCAATACGGTGGTATCAATTCCGAACATCGACCAGGGTCCTTCGGGCATTTCGCCGTTCCAAGAAACCGGCGAACCGCCCTATCTCTTTGTATTGACGCAATTCCGGACGGAAAGCCGCTTCACCTTTTCCTGGAATTGCTTCCAACCTCCAGATGCCTCAGTCAGCGCGTTTCTCCATCGCCTCGAGCGCGTTGGCGAGGCGCTGTTCCTCGCCATAATAGCGGGCGCGGTCCCAGAAATGCGGACGGCCGATGCCCGTCGATACATGCTCGCCGACCAGGCGGCCGCTCGAGTCCTCGCCCTTGATGTTGTAGAGGACAAGGTCCTGGGTGATGATGACATCGCCTTCCATGCCGACCACCTCGGTGATGTGGGTGATGCGGCGCGAGCCGTCGCGCAGGCGGGCCGCCTGGATGATCACGTCGATCGAGCCGACGACGATCTCGCGCACTGTGCGCTGCGGCAGCGAATAGCCACCCATGGCGATCATCGATTCGATACGGTTGAGGCATTCGCGCGGGCTGTTCGAGTGGATCGTCCCCATCGAGCCATCGTGACCGGTGTTCATCGCCTGCAGCAGGTCGAACACCTCCGGTCCGCGCACTTCGCCGACGATGATCCGCTCCGGCCGCATGCGCAGGCAGTTCTTGACCAGGTCGCGCATGGTCACCTCGCCCTCGCCCTCCAGATTGGGCGGCCGGGTTTCGAGACGGACCACATGCGGCTGCTGCAGCTGCAGTTCAGCCGAATCCTCGCAGGTGATGACGCGTTCCTCGCGGTCGATATAATTGGTCAGGCAGTTGAGCAGCGTGGTTTTGCCCGAACCCGTGCCGCCCGAAATGACGACATTGCAGCGGACGCGGCCTATGATCTTGAGGATTTCCGCGCCTTGCGGCGAGATGGCGCCGAACTTGACCAGCTGGTCCAGCGTCAGCTTGTCCTTCTTGAATTTGCGGATGGTGAGCGCGGTGCCGTCGATCGACAGCGGCGGCGCGATGACGTTGACGCGCGAGCCGTCGGGCAGGCGCGCGTCGCAGATCGGACTCGATTCGTCGACGCGGCGGCCGACCTGGCTGACGATGCGCTGGCAGATGTTGAGCAGCTGCTGGTTGTCGCGGAAACGGACGCCGGTCTGTTCGACCTTGCCATTGACTTCGATGTAGACGTTCTTGGAGCCGTTGACCATGATGTCGGCGATGTCGTCACGGGCAAGCAACGGCTCCAGCGGCCCATAGCCCAGAATGTCGTTGCAGATGTCCTCGAGCAGCTCTTCCTGCTCGGAGATCGACATCGCAAAGTTCTTGATCGCGATGATGTCGTTGACGATATCGCGGATTTCCTCGCGCGCGCTCTCGGGATCGAGCTTGGCGAGCTGCGACAGATCGATCGTGTCGATGAGCGCAGAGAAAACCTGGCTCTTGGTGTCGTAATAGGTCTCCGAGCGCTCGCGCTGGGCCCTTCTTGGCGGCTCCGGCGCCATGGGCGGCGCCTCGACGGGGCGGCGCGCCGGCGGCGCGGCCGGCGTGCTGGACGGTGGCGCGACCGGTCGTTCGGCCGTCACCGTTCCCGTTGAAGGGGCGGCGGGAGCGGATGCCGGCGGACGGAATTCGGGCGTTGCCCGGCTGCCGTCGTCTTTGCCTCTTTTACCAAACATGATCGACTACCCGATGCCGCTCAATCAGCGTCACTTCTTGTTGCGCGAGAGCTTGCCGAGGATCGAGCCCAGGCCTGCCTTCTTCCTTGCCTTGATTTCGCTGCGTCCGGTCAGCACATGCGCTATTTCATTGATGGTCGCGACGACCGGGCTCTTGGCGTCCATCTCGGAGAGCATGCGGCCGTTGTTGGCGGCATTGCCGAACAGCAGCGGTTCGAAGTTGATCACCGCCATCGGCGTGATGCCGAGCGGTTCGGCAAAGTCGGAAGCCGCGATCTCCGGCCGCTTCGGCACGCCCGCCTGGTTGATGATCAGCTTCGGCGGCGGATCATTCGGACGCAGCCGCTTCAGCATGTCCACCATGTTCTTGGTGTTGCGAAGATTTGCGAGCTCGGGCGTGGCAGTGATGACGACCTCGTCCGCCTTGATCAGCGTGCTCTTGGTCCACCCGCTCCAGACGTGAGGGACGTCGAGGACCAGCAAAGGCGCGCTGCGCTGCGCCGTCTCGATGATCTGCGCGAAGGCCTCGGAATCGAAATCATAGACGCGCTCGAGCGTGGAGGGAGCCGCGAGCAGCGACAGATGCTCGGCGCATTGCGCGAGCAGGCGGTCGAGATAAACCTCGTCGACCCGCTCCGGCGAAAACACCGCCTCGGCGATGCCTTGCGGCGGATCCTGGTCGAAATTGATATTGGCGGTGCCGAAGGCGAGATCGAGATCGGCGATGACGACTTCGGACTTGAACAGGGAAGACATCGCCCAGGCGACATTGTGAGCGATGGTCGAGGAGCCCACGCCGCCCTTGGCGCCGATGAAAGCGATCGAGCGGCCGATCGGCTCCGAATCCGGATCGACGAAGATTGACGATACGACGCTGACGATGTCGGACATCGAGACCGGCGCGATGACATATTCGGAGATGCCTGAGCGGATAAGCTCGCGGTAGAGCCCGACATCATTGTAGTGACCAATGACCACGACCTTGGAGGACGGATCGCAATATTCCGCGAGCTGGCCCAGTTGTTCGAGCAACTGCTGCGGTTCGCTGCGCGATTCCAGCAAGATCAGGTTCGGTGTCGGCGCGGACTGGTAGAACTCGATCGCGGTCGGAATGCCGCCCATATGGACCTTGAGATGGGCCTTGGCCATCCGGCGATCCTCGCCGGCACGCGCGACGGGATTGGCGACTCCCTCGGTCTCGCAGAAGGCCTGGATCGAAATGCGCGGCACGGGACGCAGCGCCTGCATGGCGGCGATGTCTTGCTGCGAAAGGTCGCCGGTTTCCGTAGGCGTGTCGTAGGCAAGATTGCTCATCGTCATGCTCTTTCCGTGACTGCTCTCTTCGTCGCCCGGCGCGGCTTAGTAGGTTACTTCCGAATTGCCGAGGAACTCTTCCGAGATGCCCCTCTCGCGGTATTTGTCGATCACTGCGCCACGATTTTCGGCGTCGATGTCGGACTGCTTGCGCGGCCCGATCAGATCGTTGGGATTGGCGACTTGAGCCGCGAGGTTGTTTTGGTAGGAGCAGCCGAAGTCGGCATAGTGCTTGTTCTCAGAGGTCTCCAGGATATCGTCCGGCCAACGGCCGCATTTGTCGGTTTGGGCCCGCACCGCGACGAAGGCGACGCGCACCGGCGCGGACGCTTCCGGCACCGCCGACTGGTAGGATGTCATGATGATGCGGTTGCGCTTTACGCCCGCCGCCATGGCGAGCCTGGCAAAATCGCGGCCGGCGGCCCGGGCGGCAATCTCGTTGGCGGACCCGACCGGCATCGCGATCGTGAGAGCCGGCGCGGCGCTCTTGTCATAGCCGTCGAGAAAGCCCAGCAGCGTATCGCGCTGCGCGCCGGTCATGCCGCGATCGCCGGCGCCGACCGGTAGGTCGATCTTCTGGTTCTTCTCGGCGATGACGATCGGATGGGTCGTGCGGTAATCGTCCGGAACCGACCCAACCGTGACGCTGTCACGGTTGGCGCAACCTGCGAGCAACGATGCCAACATAACCGCCAGTACCGGGACCACCTGCCGACGGAGCCTTGCGATGCCGGATGCTGTCCGGACCGTCATGATCTTCGATGCTGACTTGGACATATCCGCATTCCCACTCATTTGTAGATGAAGCCGACGACGCCGTGGTAGCGACCCGGCGGTCTGTCGGTCTGCATAGTGCCGTAGACGCGGTTGACGCGGCCGAGGAACATGCCGGCGCCGTCGCTCGCAGGATTGAAATTGTCATCCGGCTTCGCCAGATCGTTGCGTGCGACAGGCTTGACCAGGTAAGGCGTGATGATGATGACGAGCTCGCTTTCGTTGCGCACAAAATCGCGGCTGCGGAACAGCGTGCCGAGGACGGGGATCTTGGCAAGGCCAGGCAATCCAGCGACAGCCTGGCGAACGTCATCCCGAACGAGCCCCGCAATCATCATCGACCCGCCCGACGGCAACTCGACGGTGGTGTCGGCCAGTCGTTTGCGGAGCGACAAAAGCGTCGTTCCGGGCATGCCTATAGCGGTCTTACCCCCTCCTTCGAGAGTCCCGGCACCTTCGGTGGTCGGCTCCGAAACTGCCGTTCTGACCTTGAGGCTGATGCGCCCGGCCGACAGCACGACGGGCTGGAACTCGAGACCAATGCCATACTCTATTTTGTCGAAAGCATATGTGGTCTGACCTGTCTGATTATCAGTCGACACGTTGCTTGAGCGTCCGCCGACCAGATTGAATTCACCGCCGACCTTGAATGTAGCCTTTTCGCCAGAAACGGCGGTAAGGGTGGGCTCTGCCAACGTCTTCATGACGCCGCTTTGTTCCATTGCGTTGATGTAAGCCTGGATGCCGTTTCCGATACCATCGCCCAGCAACAAGCCGGAAGTCTGCGAAATCGGCTTGCCCAAACCGAAGGCTGGCGAACTTTGCGCGCCGTAGGAAATGCCATTGGAGCTGCCGGCGCCGATCATGTTGACGCCGAGCTGCTTCATCACCGAGCGGCTGACTTCGGCGACGGTCACCTTCAGCGTCACCTGATCGTCGCCGATGATCTGCAACAGGTTGACGATCTTGGAGGTCCGGCGCTCCTGGTCGGGGTTGTTGATGTCGACGCCACCATTGACCGAGCCGCCGGCAGCGGTCTGCGAATATTGACCCGTCGTCGCTTCACCGCCGGACACGAAGATGGTTGCCAAGTCGACGGCGCGCTTGGCATCGAGGGGCGTGTCGACCGTGCCCGTCAAGACGACGTTGTCATTGAGAAGCTCGACCTTGATCTGCGAGGACGGGATGAAGCGCTTCAGATAGTCCTCCAGCCCGGCGACGTCGCGCTCGACGGCCAGATCCAGGCTGACGATCTGCTCGCCATTGGGACCGAAAACGAAGATGTTGGTTTCGCCGACCGCCTTGCCGAACAGGTAGATGCGCCGCGCCGTGCGCGTCACGGCATCGGCAACGGCCGGATTGGCGACGAGGATATCATAGGCGTCGCTCGGCAAGTCTATGACCACGGATTTGTTGAGGCCGAGCTTGACGCGCTGCGTGGCGACGGAAGCCGACACGCCGGCGCTCGCGGCCTTGGCTTCGACCAGTCCCGGAGCGCCGGTGCCGACCAGGAAAAACCCGATCGCCGCGGCGGCCAGGACGGGCAGCATTTTGCCGTTCAGCCTCATTTCCTTGCTCCTACCTCGGAAACCTCGCCCGACTTGATCAGACGAACCGTTCCGCGCCGGCCATTGCCGTTGACCAGATAGTCGGCTTCTTCCGTAATCTTTTCATGGATGTCGGTGATCGGGCGCAGCGCGAGCGTCAGGCGGTCCGCCATCTGCTGCGCCACCGTGATGATCTCCGCCTGCTGCGGCGTCAGTTCCAGCGTCGCGGTCTGGCCGACCCTGGTCTTCTTGCCTTCCTCGTCTTCCTGGATGGTCTGGTCGATGGCCAGCACACGGATGTTCTTGAGAATCGTCTCGGTGTTGAAGCCGCTGCCGCCATTGCCGGTGTCGGCGCGGCGGGTCATGATAACGTCGACGAAGTCGTTGGGCAGGATGAAGCCGCCGGCGGACGTGTCGGCCGATATCGCGGTCGCGACGGCGCGCATGCCGGAAGGCAGGATCGATGACATGAAGCTTTGCCCCTCGCCGACCAGCTTGGAGCGCCGCAAAGGTTCGCCGGTATACATGGCAACGCGGGCGACCGAGCCCTTGAGTTTTTCGACCGCGTCAGGCTCGGCGGCGCGCGTGATGAAATTGGCGTTGACGCCATCGGCCGGCCATTGCTCCCAGCTGATGTTGGCGCCGAGCTGGCTCCCCATCGGCACGTCACCGGAAAGCACCAGCACATCCTGCAGTGCGATCGCCGGCTGCTTGGGTGCATCGACGATGACCTGAGGCGGCGGCGCCACGACCATGTTCTTCGCCACATAGCCCGCGCCACCCGCCGCGACCGCAGCCACGCCCAGAATAATCAATCGGGATGCTGGCATTCGTCCGAAACCCTTCGCCTCAAGGCAAACCACCTCGCCAGGCCGGACTTTGCAGCTGCAATCGTCAAAACAAGGTTAATGCAATACTTACGATCGTGATTAATTTAAGGTTTACTCAAATTAGACGGAACGGCTCGCCGTTAACAAAAAAGGGCGGCCGCGCCGCCCTCCGATCTGACAGAAGGCCGGTCAAGCCGCCGGGGATCGCGGAGATCGACGGCATCGCCGACTCGACGTCGCCAGGCCTATGTCGTGAGCCTCTCCAGCGCCCACACCACCAGCGGCGAATCCGGGAAGGTGATCAGCCCACCGGCGCCTAGCGCAATGCCATATGGGATGCCAACGCTCTCGTCCGCGAAATGGCGCAGGAAACGGTGGTGGCCGGTGTACATGGAGAGCGGCGATTTCCGGTAAGCAAGGATTGCCGCCGTAAGCAGGCCGCCGATGAAAGCCGACGTCACCAGATAGCCGATCAGGTTGACATTGAGGCCCATCCATAGCGCGGTCGCGGCCAGAAGCTTGGCGTCACCGCCGCCCATGCCGCCGAGCGCAAAAAGGCCGAACGTCATCGCGAGCACGAGGGCGCCGGCAGCGAAGTGCCAGCCATAGGCTGCCCAGTCCATCCCGGTGAGCGGCGCGACAAGCGCGAATGTGGCCACCAGCAACACGGGAACGCGGTTGGCGATCGTCATCGACAAGGTGTCCGAGACCGCAGCGAACAGCATGCAGAAAGGAAAGACGACGAAGATCACGGCTTCAAGCATGGATGCGGCGGCCTGTGGCAAGTTCTCAGCGGCATCCTAGGCGCGGCGGATTAACGATCGATGAGGCCTGACGATCAAAATCGGCCGACTGCATGAAAAAGGCCGCCACTGGCGGCCCTTTTCTTCTTGTTCGAAAGGCGCGATACCGCAGCCTGTCACGGATTCCCGGCGTTGTTAAGCGTCGTGGCAATGTTCTGGAACTTGGCGTTCAGCGAGGTGCCGAGCGCTGTAGCGCCGATCATGATGGCGAGCGCGATGAGAGCGGCGATCAGACCGTATTCGATGGCGGTCGCGCCGGATTCGTCTTTCACGAAACGTGCAATGAGATTAGACATTCGAGAGTTCCTACTCCACGTGTTGCAGCACTTCCGTCAACTTCTCTTCGCGGTTGATCGGATGCCGCAAATTTAGGGAGAAGCCGTTTCAATCGGCTTAATAAACAGCCTTAGCGATTCCTTTCCGGTGGTGAACGCGCTGTGTGGTTAATCGTGGCCTAAACATCGCCAAGGAGCCCGGGTTCCCGGGAAACCGGCGCTTGTGCAATATTGCTAAACAATAAGCGCCATGGACGCATGGCGCACCATGCAGGCGATCCTTAATCATGCCGGGCCCGGTTTAACCGTTGCTTCACCAATCTCGTTCATGTTCCGTTGAAGAATCTGCCCGCCCGGAGCGCTTCAATGACGTTGTCGAGATCGCTGTTTCCAGTCGCCGCGCTGCTGGCAGTTGCCGCCTCGGTCACGCCGGCCAGGGCCGGCGCGGGTATAGAAGTCACCATGAACCAGGCAAAGATCGTCAAATTGTCTCGCGCGGCCGACACGGTCGTCATCGGCAACCCGGCGATCGCCGACGCCTCCGTGCAGGACGCCTCGACCATCGTTCTCACCGGCAAGGGCTTTGGGGTCACCAATATGGTCGTGCTCGATTCCGACGGCAGCCCGATCATCGATGAACAAGTAACCGTCGTGCGACAGGCCGCCTCCTCGGTGCGCATCTACAGACGCGCCGAAGTCCAGACCATGTCCTGCACCCCCTATTGCGAGAGTGCGTTCAAGACCGAGGCCGAGAAGGCTTCCGAATCCGAGATGAGCGCCGGGCACTGACCCGTGCGAGGGGCGAACCCCGCGGGCATTAAACACAGCTTAAAGCTTGCCCGGCGAATTTAACGATCGTCAAAACCGGAACTCAATGGGTTTTTCACTAACCTTGCCGCCGGTACCGCAAAGGGATCGGCAGGAACGCAATATGAGCAAGGATGCCACAGCCGGCAACGGCATGGACAGCAAGGCGCGCGCCGGATCGCGCGCCGGCTTTTTCAGCGACAGGCGCGGCAGCACGGCGATGGAATTCGCGCTGCTGGCCATCCCATTCGCGCTTCTCGTCTTCGCCATCCTCGAGAGCTGCATTTCGTTCGCCGGCCAGGAGGTGATGGCCAACGTCACCGACGATGTGGCCCGCCAACTGCGGACCGGGCAGTTGCAGAAGACGAACGTCACCGAAGCCTCCATCAAGCAGCTGATCTGCAATCGCCTGCAGATCATGGTTTCGAACAACTGCACCGATACCGGGCCAAATGCTCCACTGCTGGTCGATCTGCGCGAATATTCGAGCTTCGCGGACGCCGCGACGGCAGGTTTCAAGATCGTGAGCGGCGATATCGTGCTGACGCAGGGCGCGAACACGATGTCTCCTACCGTCTCGCCCGGACTGGCAGAGACCATCAACATGCTGCGGGTGTTCTACAAATGGCCGGTGATGACCGATTTCATGGCCAAATCGATGGCAAATCTGAAGGACGGCAAAACGCTGCATTTCGCGTCGGTGACCTGGCAGAACGAACCATTCGACGACAATTGAGACTGCTCGACGGCGTGGAGGACGATATGCATAGTGCGGGGGCACTCCGGGGGATTTCGGCGAAGGTGGAGCGGTTTTGCCGTGATCGCCGCGGCATCGCGGCGATCGAGTTCGCGTTCATCGTGCCGGTGCTCCTGATCATGTATTTCATCACGATGGAGGCCTCGCAGGCCATCGAGACCAGCAAGAAGGTCAGCCGCATCGGCAGCATGGTGGCCGATCTCGTAACTCAACAGCAGACGGTCGTGAAGGCCAACCTCGACGCTATAATGAAGATCGGCGGCACCACGCTTCTGCCCTATAACCGCTCGGCTCCCTCGATCATCATCACCGCCATACAGATGTCCGACGAGGCGACGCCGACAGTGAATGTAGTGTGGTCGCGCAAGCTGGTGGGCAACACCTACAGCGCCGATGCCAAGCCCGGCGACACCACGACCGTCCCCTCGACGCTAAGGATCCGCAATACTTTCCTGATCCGCGTGGAAAGCGATCTCGGCTACAAGCCGATCATCACGTGGTCCGCCAGCAATTCGCAGGGGCTCGGGCTGACCTCGGCTTTCAGCAACATATCGATGAGTGAAACCTACTATCTAAGGCCCCGTCGGTCCCCGACGATACCCTGCGGCGACTGCTGACAGGCTATTCCTGCCCGGCGGTTTTCTGCCGCACGATTGCCACGGCCATCGCATAGTCCTTCTGTGCGGCCGGCCCAAAACCACCGGAATGCGCCCGCTCCAGCAGGTCGTACATATCGGGCGTCTGTGACTTGAGATTGGTCAGGAAGACCGTCAGCCGGCGCTTTGCATCGGGGTCAAGATCGCTGCGGACGGCGTGCGGCCCGTAGCGCAAGAGGCCCGAAGTCCACAACACGCGAAGCGACGCTTGAGGGATGCCAGCCGCCTCCAGCCGCGCGACCGTTCCGTCGGAATGGCTGGGCTGGCCGTCGGCACCGGCCGGCTCCCAGCCGAACAGGGCATCCGCTTCGCCGCCGGCCAGCATGATCTCGGCCGCGGTCGCTGAAGCGGCACGCGCCAGGAAGGCTGAATCCCGTGCGATCTTGACGCCTTCGGCCGATAGCCCCGCCAGCGGCAGCAGCGCGCCACCGACATTTTCGGCCGGCGCTATCGCGATCCGGTGCGAAGCCATGGCGGCGAGGTCCGGAAGTCTGCCGTCGCGCGTCACCAGGACGGAACGGATGCCGACCGCGCCTTCGGCATCGACCGGCGCCACCAGCGGCTCGACACAGCCGCAGTGCTCGGAAGCCGTGGCGTAGGCGAGAGCGGAATAGACCGCGTATTGCACGCGTCCGCTCGCCTGTGCTTCGATCAGCGCCGCGTAGTCGCGCGCAACGACGAACTCGACCTTCATGCCGAGCGCATTGGCATAGGCATCGGTCAGGCGCGCGAGCCCCGGAACGGTGTTGCCGCCGCCCGGTTCGGCGACGATGCCGATGCGGAAGGTACCGATATCGTCACGCCAGTCGGCGCGTGCCGGCCATGAGGCAGCGCCGAACGCCACGAGAGCTGCCGCGCACACCTTCACGGCCTGCCTTACCGCGGTTTTGCCGCGCCCTGCCATACCCGCTTCGCTCCCGCCGCATCCGCGCCTCGCCGCAACTATGGCGCCAAGCCGTTGCGGTTTGGTTTCCGATTTGCCAACACCGCCGGGGAGCCTTATGTCTGGCAGTCAGGACTGACAACAAAGACACCCATGGCGCGCGCGTTCCTGTTTGTTCTCGATTCTTTCGGCATCGGCGGCGCGGCCGACGCCGAACGCTATGGCGATGCCGGCGCCGACACGTTCGGACATATTTTTCAGGCCTGCGCCGATGATCGTGCCGATCGGCAAGGGCTGCGCGAAGGGCGGCTCGCGGTGCCCAACATGATGTCGCTCGGGCTTGGCCTGGCGGCGCAAACCGCAACGGGATTGAGGGCCGGCATCGACGCGCCGCCGATCGCCTCGGCCTTCCATGGCGCCGCCCAGGAAGTGTCGAGCGGCAAGGATACGCCCTCCGGCCACTGGGAGATCGCCGGCCTGCCGGTGCGGTTCGACTGGGGCTATTTCCCCGACACGGTGCCCGCCTTTCCGGCCGAGCTGACCGACGCGATCATCCGCGAGGGCAAGCTGCCTGGCATCCTCGGCAATTGCCATGCGCCCGGAACCGAGATCATCGAGCGGCTCGGCAAAGAGCATATCCGCACCGGCAGACCGATCTGCTATACCTCGGTGGACTCTGTATTGCAGATCGCCGCGCATGAAACTCATTTCGGCCTGGAGCGGCTTTATGAGCTTTGCCTCACGGTGCGCCGGCTGGTCGATCCGCTCAAGGTCGGGCGGGTGATTGCGCGGCCATTCGTGGGCGAGACGCCCGCTACGTTCCAGCGCACCCACAATCGCCGCGACTATGCAGTGCCGCCGCCGGAGCCGACCCTGCTCGACCGGCTGACGGAGCGCGGCAGCAAGGTCATCGCCGTCGGCAAGATCGGCGACATCTTCGCTCATCGCGGCATTTCGGAAGTGCGCAAGGCAGGCGGCAACATGGCCATGTTCGACAAGGCGCTCGGCGCCATGGACGACGCCGGCGACGGCGACCTGGTCTTTGCCAATTTCGTCGATTTCGACACCGAATTCGGCCACCGGCGCGATGTCGCCGGCTATGCCGCGGCGCTCGAGGCCTTCGACCGCCGCCTGCCTGAGGCGCTGTCGCGCATAAGGCCTGGCGACCTGCTCATCCTGACCGCAGATCATGGCAACGATCCGACCTGGCGCGGCACCGACCATACGCGCGAACGCGTTCCGGTGATCGGTATCGGGCCGGGGCTGACGGGCGGTGATATAGGGCTGAGGCCGACCTTCGCCGATATCGGCGAAACCGTCGCGGATCATCTCGGCCTGGCAACCGGTCGCCATGGGACATCCTTCCTTGCAACGATAGGCGATCATGCCTGAACTACCTGAAGTCGAGACGGTCCGGCGCGGACTGCAGCCGGTCCTGGAAGGCGCGCGGCTCGTCAAAGTCGAGGCACGCAGGCCCGACCTTCGCTTTCCTTTTCCCGAACGCTTTTCGGAGCGGCTTAGCGGTAAGACCGTGACGGCGCTCGGCCGCCGCGCCAAATATCTGACGATGCATATGGAAGACGGTCCGGTCCTGATCTGCCATCTCGGCATGTCGGGATCGTTCCGGGTCGAGGCCGCCGAGAGCAGCGACATCCCCGGCGTCTTCCATCAGGAGCGTTCGAAGAGCGCGGCGCACGACCATGTCGTGTTCGACGTCGCCTCGGAAAAAGGCGAGCGCTCTCGCGTCATCTTCAACGACCCGCGCCGCTTCGGCTTCATGCTGTTTGCCGAAGGCGCGCCGGACACACATCCGATGCTGGCGGGACTCGGCATCGAGCCAACCGGAAACGCGCTCGACGGCCCCCTGCTCGCCTCGCTGCTGAAGGATCGCAGATCTCCGCTCAAGGCGGCGCTGCTCGACCAGAGGCTGATCGCCGGGCTCGGCAATATATATGTCTCGGAAGCACTGTGGCGCGCCGGGCTCTCGCCGCTGCGCGAAGCCGGCACCATCGCCGGGTCGGCCAAGAAGGCGAGAGAAAGCGAGCGCCTCGCCGAAGCGATCCGCTCTGTCATCGCCGATGCGATCGCCGCCGGCGGCTCCTCGCTGCGCGACTATGTCCAGGCCGACGGATCGCTCGGCTATTTCCAGCATTCCTTCCAGGTCTACGATCGCGAGGGGGAGCCGTGCCAGAAGCCGGGCTGCCGCGGCCACATCGAGCGCATCGTGCAAAGCGGCCGCTCGACCTTTTATTGCCGGACCTGTCAGCGGTAAGCTAGGAACGATGTCGATCATCCCACTGCCGCGGAAGGAAGCGAACCATGACCTATGAAACCATTCTCGTGGAAACACGCGGCAAGGTCGGGCTGATCACGCTGAACCGGCCCAAGGCGCTCAATGCGCTGAACTCGCAAGTCCTTGCGGAGGTCGTGGCGGCGGCGAGCGCGCTCAATGCCGATCCCGGCATCGGCGCGATGGTGCTTACGGGATCTGAAAAGGCGTTTGCCGCGGGCGCCGACATCAAGGAAATGCAGGCGATGTCCTTCGCCGACGCCTATACGCAGGACTTCTTCGTCGGCTGGGAGGAATTCACGCGCACGCGCAAGCCCATCATCGCGGCAGTGGCCGGCTATGCGCTCGGAGGCGGCTGCGAGCTTGCCATGATGTGCGACTTCATCATCGCCGGCGACAATGCCAAATTCGGCCAGCCCGAAATCACGCTCGGCGTCATGCCGGGCATGGGCGGATCGCAGCGGCTGACCCGCTTCGTCGGCAAGTCGAAGGCGATGGACATGTGCCTGACCGGGCGAATGATGGACGCGGCCGAAGCCGAGCGGAGCGGGCTGGTATCGCGGGTGGTGCCGGTCGCAGAGCTCACCGAGGAAGCGCTGAAGGCAGCGGCGAAGATCGCCGAGTTCTCGCTGCCATCGGTGATGATGACCAAGGAGGCCGTCAACCGCGCTTACGAGACGACGCTCGCCGAAGGGCTGCGCTTCGAGCGCCGCCTGTTCCATTCGCTGTTTGCGCTCGACGACCAAAAGGAAGGCATGGCCGCCTTCGTCGAGAAGCGGAAGCCGAATTTCAGCAACCGCTAGGGCGCGTTGCCCAATGACTGAAGGCGGGTCATGACGCGCCGCGCTTTCCGTTTCCAAAAAGACCGCCAAGTGACGTTGACGCGCCGGAAAAGCTGAACTATAAGCCGCACCAACCGAGGCGGCCCGTGGCTGCCCGTTTGTTTTTTGCGCCCTGCGGCACCCCGCTGGCGCCCACCAGATCAGAAGAGAGGCATCATGGCCAACACGTCTTCGGCCAAAAAGGCAACGCGCAAGATCGCCCGCCGCGCGGCGGTCAACAAGAACCGCCGCTCGCGCGTCCGCTCCTATGTCCGCAAGGTCGAAGAGGCGCTGGCCGCCGGCGACAAGGCCGCGGCGGTGGAAGCCTTCAAGGCAGCGGAGCCGGAATTGATGCGCGCCGCCACCAAGGGGGTCGTCCACAAGAACACGGCTTCCCGCAAGGTTTCGCGGCTGGCCCAGCGGGTCAAGACGCTGTCGGCCTGACCGAACTGATCCTCGATTCGTCGACGTGGAACCCGGCCGCGCAGGCCGGGTTTTTTCGTTTGCCGGCAAGTACTTAAAAAAGTTGCTCGCGAGCAACGCTTGTGACGCGATTTCCAATGCCAGTAATGTTTTGCCGGCATATTCAACGCTGTTGATATCGGCACGCCCTCCCCGCGGCAGCTGCCCCAATTTGCCTGGCAAAAAATCCGTAGCTTTTTCAGCGGCTTACGACGGGTCATCCACAGCTTGTTCAACGCACGCCCGAGCGGCGGGGGAGAAGTAGCTGTCAAGAGAATTATTTCAGAATATTTCGTTTCAGGCGGCCTTTTTCATATTCGCCGGAAAAGGGTTTGAATCACAATGGCTTTGTCAAAACATGCCGTGCCGGCACCCGATTTCCGGTAACCAGATTCGTTAAAAAACCGTTAGATGTGGCCTTGCCCTATCCACAGCGATTTCGGTAATGTCCCTCCATCGAAGGGACGGGCTCTAGCCCCTGACCCAGCCTGAATTGGCCAGCACAAAATGGCGGAATTCATGACGTGGAGCAATTCCGCGTGCGGCTTGGTTTGTCTCTTCGGTGCGGGTAGGGGACTGGCGTAATTGTACATGGCAGTCGATGTCTCACCGGCGTTTCCGCCGGAGGGTGATGCATTGCCTTGTCGCTGTCGGAAGCCGGCGTGCGGAGCCGGCAGCTGGTCCCTTGCGCGAGTTGCGACGACATTGCCGCGGCGGCAATGGCATCGCGGCTGAATGAGGTCGCCGGACCAAGGATGCAGGAGGCGCATCCCCGGTGGAAAAGGGTACGAGAAGAACAAGGGACTTGGATCATGCAAAGCGGCATCGAGAGGGAGATAGCGGGCGAGCTCCCATTTCCAGCAACTTTTGTCGGAGGGGGCGACGTGGCGGTATCCAGCGACGCGGAACAGAAGTTCGAACGGGTCAAGGCACAGCTGAAGGCGCGTCTTGGAGCCGAAGTCTATTCGAGCTGGTTCGGTCGCATGAAGGTCGCCGAGGCGTCCCGCGGCGTTGTGCGCATCTCCGTGCCTACAGCCTTCCTGCGGTCCTGGATCAACGGCCATTATCTCGAACTCATCGCGGAGCTGTGGCGGCATGAGGATGCGGGCGTCCTCAAGATCGAGATCGTCGTGCGCACCGCGACGCGCCAGGGGCGCAACCCTGTCGAGCCGGAAGGGGCGCCGGCGCGCAAGATGACAAAGCACACGCATACCGCGCTCGCCAACGGCACCGCGAGCACCGGGCGCGTGGAACAACGGGCGCCGGCGCCGCGCCAGGGCGCGTCCGCGGAACCGGAGTTCCGCCACAATGTGCTGGGGTCGCCGCTCGACCCCCGCTACACCTTCGCCTCCTTCATCGAGGGGCCGTCGAACAGAGTGGCCTTCGCGGCGGCCAGGGCGGTGGCGGAATCGCAGTCGAGCGCGGTCCGTTTCAACCCGCTTTTCCTGCATGCGACCGTCGGGCTCGGCAAGACGCACCTGCTGCAAGCGATCGCGGCGGAATCGCTGCGGCAAAACCCGAAATCGCGCGTCGTCTACCTGACCGCGGAATATTTCATGTGGCGCTTCGCCACCGCGATCCGCGACAACAACGCGCTGACGCTGAAAGAGCAGCTGCGCGACATCGATCTTTTGATCATCGACGATATGCAGTTCCTGCAGGGCAAGTCGATCCAGCACGAATTCTGCCATCTCATCAACATGCTGCTCGACAGCGCCAAACAGGTCGTGGTCGCGGCCGACCGGCCGCCGTCGGAACTGGAATCGCTGGAGCCGCGCGTGCGTTCGCGCCTCAATGGCGGCGTGGCGCTGGAAATGTCGACGCCGGATTTCGCCATGCGGCTCGGCATGCTGAAGCTGCGCCGCGCCACCGCCAAGACCGATGACACCTCGCTCGATATTTCCGACGAAATCCTGGAGCATGTCGCGCGCACGGTGACCGGCAGCGGACGCGAGCTCGAAGGCGCCTTCAACCA
Organism: Mesorhizobium sp. CA4; assembly: GCF_020165075.1. Lineage (NCBI taxonomy): Bacteria > Pseudomonadati > Pseudomonadota > Alphaproteobacteria > Hyphomicrobiales > Phyllobacteriaceae > Mesorhizobium > Mesorhizobium sp. CA4. Next base: position 25,895 of record NZ_JAIUHK010000037.1, on the reverse strand, counting down.
GCTTCTGTTCCGCCAGTCCTTCGAGCCGCAGATCACCATCGACCGCATCGACGAGATCCTCGGTCACATCTACCGCTCCGGCGAGCCGAAGCGGGTGCGCATCGAGGATATCCAGCGCATCGTGGCGCGCCACTACAACGTGTCGAAGACGGAGCTTCTGTCCAACCGGCGCACGCGCACGATCGTCAAGCCGCGGCAGGTGGCGATGTATCTGTCGAAGGTGATGACGCCGCGCTCATTGCCGGAGATCGGGCGGCGCTTCGGCGGCCGCGACCACACGACGGTGCTGCATGCCGTGCGCAAGATCGAGGACCTTTCGGGCGGGGACAACACGCTGGCGCAGGAACTGGAACTGCTCAGAAGGCTGATCAACGACCAGGCCTGAAGGAGCGCACAAACAGCCGGCGGCACGCTTCGCCGGCTTTATCCCCAGAAAGCCCGCGCTGCCGGCCGGAACCGGCGCCGCGGGCTTGCCTTTGCAGGCTTTTTACTGTCAGCTTACGGAGATTCTGGAAGCCTTTCAGCGCTTTCGCGGGATACCGCCTGCCGGTGACCCGTTCATTCATTGAAGCGAGCCTGTTCGTCATGCGTGTTATCCTGGAACGGTCAAATCTCCTGAAGTCCCTCAACCACGTCCACCGCGTGGTCGAGCGGCGCAACACCATTCCGATCCTGTCCAACGTGCTGCTCAGCGCCGAGGGTGCCAGCCTTGAGATGAAGGCCACCGACCTCGACCTCGAAGTCACGGAGGCGACGCCCGCCAAGGTCGAGCGCGGCGGCGCGACGACGGTGCCGGCGCATCTGCTCTACGACATTGTGCGCAAGCTTTCGGACGGCGCCGAGGTGATGCTGAAGACGGACGAGGACGGCAACGCGATGACCGTCACCTCCGGCCGTTCGAGCTTCCGTCTGCAGTGCCTGCCGCAGTCCGATTTCCCGGAGCTTTCGGCCGGTTCGTTCTCGCATATCTTCCGGCTGGAATCCGCGGCCCTCAAGGGGCTGATCGACAAGACCCAATTCGCCATCTCCACCGAGGAGACGCGCTACTATCTCAACGGCATCTTCCTGCACACGCATGAGGTGGGCGGCAAATTGAAGCTGCGCTCGGTGGCAACCGACGGGCATCGCCTGGCGCGGGCCGAGATCGACGCGCCGGCGGGCTCCGAAGGCATGCCCGGCATCATCATTCCGCGCAAGACGGTGAGCGAGCTGCAGAAGCTGGTCGATGATCCCGATGTGGCGGTGACCACGGAGCTGTCGGACACCAAGATCCGCTTCACCATCGGCAGTGTGGTTTTGACCTCGAAGCTGATCGACGGCACTTTCCCCGACTATCAGCGTGTCATCCCGACCGGCAACGACAAGAAGCTGATCATCGACCGCCAGAGCTTCGCCGCGGCGGTAGACCGCGTTTCGACCATTTCCTCCGAGCGCGGCCGGGCGGTGAAACTGTCGATCAATGACGGCCAGCTGACTTTAGCCGTCAACAATCCCGACTCCGGCAGCGCCACCGAGGAACTGGCGGCGGACTACTCGTCGGACCCGATCGAGATCGGCTTCAACGCCAAATACCTGCTCGACGTCGCCGCCCAGCTCACCGGTTCCGAGGCCAAGTTCATGCTGGCCGACGCCGGTTCGCCGACGCTGATCCATGACATGGCCGACGAAACCGCGCTCTATGTGCTGATGCCGATGCGGGTCTAGGGTGTCTTTGTTGGCGCAATTCCGGACTGAAAACCGCTGTGCACTTTTCCTGGAATTGCTCTAGCGAACCCGATGTGTCGCCGTGACCGCGGATGCGAAACAGCTTCGGCAGCAAAGCTATTTAAGTAAGCTAACACTTACGAACTTCCGCAACTACGCGGCGCTTTCGCTTGACCTTGCGCCTGGCGCGGTGGTGTTGTCGGGCGACAATGGCGCGGGCAAGACCAATCTCCTGGAAGCGATCTCGTTCCTGACACCCGGCCGGGGCCTGCGTCGCGCGCCCTATGCGGATGTCGCGCGCGAAGGCGGCGACGGCGGCTTCGCCTTGCATGCGCGCATCGAGGGACCGGAAGGAGAGGTCGAGATCGGCACCGGCATGCCCGGCGGCGACGCCGCCGGCGAAGGCGGTAGGAAGGTGCGGATCAACGGCGCGCCGGCGCGATCGGCCGAGGATATGCTGGAATGGCTGCGGGTCGTCTGGCTGACGCCGGCGATGGACGGGCTGTTTCCCGGGCCGGCTGCGGACCGCCGCCGCTTCCTCGATCGGCTGGTGCTGGCGATCGACCCCGGCCATGGCCAGCGCGCGCTCGACTATGAGAAAGCCATGCGCGGCCGTAATCGCCTGCTTACCGAAGGTTCGCGCGACGGGGCCTGGTTCGACGCGATCGAGACGCAGATGGCCGAGACCGGAGTGGCGATCGCCGCGGCGCGGGCCGAGCTGGTGCGGCTGCTTGCCGCGATGATCGACAGATTGCCCGGCAGCGGGCCGTTTCCGCAGGCCGACATCAGTCTCTCGGGGGACCTGGAGAGCGAGGTCGCCGTCGCGCCGGCCGTCGATGTCGAGGAGCGCTTCCGCCGCGCGCTTGCCAACAGCCGCGAGCGCGACCGTGCCGCCGGCCGCACGCTGGACGGTCCGCATCGCTCGGACCTGGTGGTGCGGCACCGGCCGAAGTCGATGCCGGCGGAACTGTGCTCGACCGGCGAGCAGAAGGCGCTGCTGGTCGGCATCGTGCTGTCGCATGCCAGGTTGACCGGCGAGATGTCGGGACTGACGCCGATCCTTCTCCTGGACGAGATCGCCGCGCATCTCGACGCGGGCCGGCGCGCGGCGTTGTTCTCGATCCTGGAAGAACTGAACTGCCAGGCTTTCATGACCGGCACGGATGCCGCCTTGTTTTCGAGCCTTGCAGGCAGAGCGCAATTCCTGACGGTCGATCACGGGAGAGTCGAGCCAACCGGCTGATCGCTTGAAAAATCAAGCGGTCGTAGTGGTAGCCCTGCGGGACAAAGCTTCGCTTTGCCTGTGCTTGCCCGGCGGGACAAAGCTTTGCTTTGCCGGTACAGGCTCTGCCTTGCATGCATGACAAGATTTTGTCGCCGCTATAAGGTCGAGCCATGACCGACGCCGCCCTGACCGACGAAGAGCTCGAACGCTATGCCCGCCACATCGTGCTGCCGGAGATCGGCGGGCCGGGGCAACAGAGGCTGAAGCGGGCACGGGTGCTGGTGATCGGCGCCGGCGGGCTTGGCGCGCCGGTGCTCGAATATCTTGCCGCTGCCGGCGTCGGCACGCTCGGCATTGTCGATGACGACACGGTTTCGCTATCCAACCTGCAGCGGCAGGTCATCCATGGCAGCGACACGATCGGCATGGCCAAGACCGACAGCGCCGCCGCGGCGATCATGCGCGTCAACCCCAATGTCTCGGTGGAATCACATCGCCTGAGGCTGACGGAGGAGAACGCCCCTGCCCTCGTCGCGCGCTACGACGTCGTTGTCGACGGCTCCGACAATTTCGAAACGCGCTACGCGGCCGCCGATGCCTGCGCCAATGAGAAGAAACCCCTCGTCACGGCCGCCGTCGGTCGTTTCGACGGCTCGGTGACGGTGCTGAAGCCGTTCGAGACAGGCGCGGACGGCAAACGCAATCCGAGCTATCGCGACCTGTTTCCGGAAGCGCCGCCCGAAGGGCTGGTGCCGTCCTGCGCCGTTGCCGGCATCGTCGGCGCGCTGACGGGCGTCATCGGCACGCTGGAGGCGATGGAAGCGATCAAGCTTATCACCGGGATAGGCGAGCCGCTGATCGGCCGGCTGCTGCTCTATGACGGGCTAACGGCCCGCTTCGACACCATCCGCTACAAGGCCGTCTGAGCGCATGGACCAGAGCGTCGGCATCTCCATAACCGGCCTTCCAGCGGATTTCGATCGGTGGGACGACCTGCTCGCGCTGATCCGGCGCGCCTTTGCCTATATGGACGGCGTCATCGACCCGCCCTCCTCGGCGCATCTTTTGACCGCCGAGGCGCTTGCCGCGAAGGCGAAGCGGGAGACCGGGTTTCTGGCCGTCGAGAATGGCCGCATCGTCGGCTGCGTCTTCGCGCTGGAACGGGCGCGGGATTTCTATGTCGGCAAGCTAGCGGTCGAGGCGCGGCTCCAGGGCCAAGGCATCGGAACCCGGCTGATGCGGGCGGTCGAGGATCTCGCCCACGAACGCGGCAAGGATGCGATCGAGCTGCAGACCCGCATCGAACTGACGGCAAACCATGCAGCCTTCGCCCGGCTCGGCTTTCGCGAGACCGCGCGCACGGCGCATGAGGGCTATGACAGGCCGACCTCCATCACCATGCGCAAGGTGCTGTCTTGAGCCTTTCGCTCAGCCCGCAAGAACAGGCGATCGCCTCCAAGCAGGACGGCGCGGGCATGGCGATGCGCATCCTCGCCGAAAGCGCTCGCCTGCTCGGCGCACCGCGGCTGATCCCGATCGCCTCCACCCATATCGATGGCGCGCTGTATCACGGCGATTCCGGCACGCTGTTCGCCGAAAGACTGGTCGAAGGCGGCGCGAAGGTCGCGGTACGCTCGACACTCAATGTGGGGGCACTCGACCTGATGGGTTGTTCGCGTATCCGCCTGAAAGAGCCGCAGCGCGGCATGGCGCGGCGGATGATGGAGGCCTATCGCAAGCTGGGCTGCGAGCAGAGCTGGACCTGCGCCCCCTACCAGGCCGGACACAGGCCCGCGCTGGGCAGCGACGTGGCCTGGGGCGAGTCCAACGCGGTCGTCTTCTGCAATTCGGTGCTGGGCGCGCGGACCAACCGCTATGGCGATTTCCTGGACATTGCCTGCGCCATCACCGGCCGCGCGCCGGATTACGGCCTGCACCGGCCTGACAATCGCCGCGCGCGTCTCGTTTTCGACGTCTCGGGCCTCTCGCCATCCTTCCTTGCCTCGGAGATCGCCTGGCCGGTGCTGGGCAGCCTCTATGGCCGCGAGGTGGGCAATGCGATCGGCGTCGTCACCGGCGTGACGGATAATCCCGGCGAAGACGCGCTGAAAGCCTTCGGCGCGGCGGCCGCATCGTCCGGTGCGGTCGGCCTGTTCCACATTGCCGGCGTGACGCCCGAGGCTCCAGACGCCGAAGCCATTCTGGCCGGGCCGGAGCCGGAAGCGGTGATCCGCGTGACGCCCGACATGGTGGCGACGGCGCGCGCGGGCCTGTCGACCGCGGCCGCGACCAAGACCATCGATGCGGTGGCGATCGGCAGCCCGCATCTGTCGCACGCCGAGTTCGACAACCTGGAGCGGCTGATCGCCGGACGGCGGCTCGCGGTGCCGATCTACGCCTGCACCGGCCGCCATGCGCTTGCCCTGCTGGAGCAGAACGGCCGGCGAAAACGGCTCGAAGCGAGCGGGGTCGTCATCGTCGCCGATACATGTGTGGTGGTGACGCCGATCATGCCGGAGCTCGGCAATGGCGTGCTGATGACCAATTCGGGCAAGTTCGCGCATTACGCGCCGGGCAACACCGGCTATGCGGTGCTCTACGCCTCGCTCGCCGACTGCGTCGAAAGCGCGGTCCTCGGCAAGCCGGTCTTCACGGATATCGCGGCATGAGCGCGAGGACCGAAATCCTGGTGCCGGGCAAGGCGGGCGAAGGCGACGCGCTGGTGCTGACGGCGCCGATCAGCTTCTGGGGCGGCGTCGACCCCAGGACCGGGCGTATCGCCGACGTTCGCCACCCGCAGCATGGCGAAGTCATCGCCGGCCGGGTGCTGTTCCTGCCAGGCACGATCGGCTCGTCATCCGCTTCGGCGGTGCTGATGGAACTCGTCCACAACGGCCGCGCGCCGGCCGCCCTGGTGCTGCACGAACCGGACGCCATCCTGCTGCTCGGCCTGATCGTAGCCCGGGAAATGGGCTGGGAAACGCCGATGGCGGTGAGGCTCGAACGCGGCGCGTTCGACAACTACCGCGGAGCCGCCGTCACGGTCGCTTCGGACGGCGCAGTGACCGCCGCCGTCTGAAGCTTTTTCAGGTCCTGAGCGGCAGGACGCGGTCCGGCGGTCGGTGGCCGTCGAAGAAGGCGCGGATGTTGATGATCACCTTCTCGCCCATGTCGATGCGGCCCTCGAGCGTGGCCGAGCCCATATGCGGCAAAAGCACCACCTTGCCCTTGGCGGCGAGCTTCAGGAGCTTGCTGTTCAGCGCCGGCTCATGCTCGTAGACGTCGAGGCCGGCGCCGGCGATCTTGCCGTCATGGATGAGCTTGATCAGCGATTCCTCGTCGATGATGTCGCCGCGCGCGGTGTTGACGATATAGGCCGAGGGCTGCATCAGCGCGAGGCGGCGGCCGGACAAAAGGTGGAACGTCGCCGGCGTCGACGGACAGTTGACCGAGATGATATCCATGCGGGCCAACATCTGGTCGAGGCTTTCCCAATAGGTCGCCTCCAGCTCCTCCTCGACGGCGGGCAGCACGCGGTGCCGGTTGTGGTAGTGGATCGACAGGCCGAAGGCCTTGGCCCGCCTGGCGACCGCCGTGCCGATACGGCCCATGCCGACGATGCCGAGACGTTTGCCCCAGATGCGCCGGCCGAGCATCCAGGTCGGCGACCAGCCGGCCCATTTCTTCTCGCCCGTCAACACATTGGCGCCTTCGGCGAGCCTGCGCGGCACGGCGAGCATCAGCGCCATGGTCATGTCGGCGGTGTCTTCGGTGAGCACATTGGGCGTGTTGGTGACGGTGATGCCTTTCTTGGCGGCGGCCGCGACATCGATTTTGTCCACGCCGTTGCCGAAATTCGCGATCAGCTTGAGGTTTTCGCCGGCCTGGGCGATCAGCGCGGCGTCGATATGGTCGGTGATGGTGGGGACCAGCACATCGGCTTCCTTGACCGCCGCGACCAGCTCCGGCTGCGTCATCGGCCGGTCCTCGACATTCAGCCTTGCTTCGAACAGCTCGCGCATGCGCGTTTCGACCGGATCGGGCAGCTTGCGCGTGATGACGACGAGGGGCCGTTTTTTGCCTGCCATTTTATCCCCGAAGCTTCTTCGATCAGGATGACGTTTCGTCGAATCGTCATCCTGATCCTACTCTTTGTAGGAGCATGATCTTTTCCGAAAACCGGTTCCCACTTTTCGGGATCATGCTCTCGAAACCGATCTCGTTGAGACCTCTTTAACCAAGACCGGCGAAACTTGTAGCCAGTCGCGGCATCAGCCCACTCCTGTAACAAGCGGTGCCGCCGAAGACAAAGAAAAAGGGGCGCTCATCCCGACGGACCGGCGCCGAAAGGAACGAAAGTGTCTGGTTTCGCGTCGCTTCGCCTGGCCTTCAGCGCAGCCATTCTCGGCGCCCTGCTTTTCGCGCCGCAGGCTTTGGCGCAAGGCGCGGCCGCGCCGGCCCAAACCATAACGCTTGGGCCGAGCGGCCTGCCGCTGCCGCGCTTCGTCAGCCTGAAGCCGGCCCGCGTCAATTCTCGTGTCGGCCCCGGCGCCAATTATTCCGTCAACTGGATGTATCTGAAGGCCGGGCTGCCGATGGAGGTAATCCAGGAATTCGACACCTGGCGCCGCGTGCGCGATGCCGACGGAGCGGAAGGCTGGATCAACCAGTCGCTGCTCTCCGGCCGCCGTACCGCGATCGTCGCGCCCTGGCAGCGCGGCAAGGGCGGGCGAATCAACCTGCTCGACGAGCCCGACAAGGATGCGGGTGTCATCGCCATCATCGAGCCGGGCGTGATCGGCTCGATCAAGAAATGCGACGGCCAATGGTGCGAGATGACCTTCGACGGCCACACCGGCTGGATGGCGCAGTCGCAGGTGTGGGGCGCTTATCCCGGCGAGAAGGTCAAGAACTGAGTTCGCTAGCCTTGCTGTTGCGGTCGCGGCCGATGCGGCCGAGATGCGTATCCTGAAAACCGGTGGGCAGCTTGAGGCCGTAGCCGAGGGCACGGTCGATGGCGATGTGCGCGATCCAGATGAGCGCCACGGCGGTCGTGATCGGGCCGGCGAGCAACGCGCCCGCAAGCAGAAGCACGAGCGGGGCGATCAGGATATGCAAGGCGTTGTAGGTGACGGCGCCGACGCTTGGCCCGGCGAGATAGCCCAGCATCGACAGGTCTGGCGCAAGGATGAGCAGCGCAAACAGCCACCAGGAAAAACCGGAGATCGCATAGCAAACGATAGCCAATGCAGCGACGGTGGCCCATTCAAACCGGACAATCAAATCGACGGGCCGCATCGCCACGGGCTCAATCGCCGCGTTTCGGGCGAAGCCTCACGACGATGTCGACATTGGCGATCTCCATGCCTTCCGGAGGAGCCGGCAGGTTGGAGACAGTCACCGGTCCGCTTTCAATATCGAAAATGCGATTCTCGCCTTCGATGTAGAAGTGGTGGTGATCGGACGTGTTGGTGTCGAAATAGGTTTTCGAGCCTTCGACCGCGAGGATGCGCAGCAGGCCGGCCTGGGTGAACTGGTGGAGCGCGTTGTAGACTGTCGCCAGCGAGACCGGCACGCCGGCGGCGATCGCCTCTTCGTGCAGTTCCTCGGCCGAAAGGTGGCGGTCGCCCTTGGCGAAAAGCAGGTCGGCCAGCGCAATGCGCTGACGCGTCGGCCTCAGGCCGGCTTCGCGAACCCGCTTGTCCACAGCGACATTTTCCTTCCGGTAGCCCGAATCCATCTCTTCGCGTCGAAGCTTGCTGCCCAGCCCATCAACAGGTCCAGAATGGCAAAAAGACGTCAAAAGCCAAAACCGGACATCAGCCGACATATATTCTGTAGTCCGAATGCGATCAATAGCGCGCATTGACCCGGGCAGGCGCACGGGTTAAGCGCAAACGCCGGTTTCCGGCCGCAAACAGAGTGTGTTAGGAAACCAACGAGAAGGGCGCCCTGACGCCCGCGAAAGAACACGGGGACAGAAATTTGATGGCGGATCAAAAGTCCAGCTACGATTACGAGGAACTGCTTGCCTGCGCCCGCGGCGAGCTGTTCGGCCCGGGCAATGCCCAGTTGCCCTACCCGCCGATGCTGATGTTCGACCGCATCACCGAGATCAGCGAGACTGGCGGCGCGTTCGACAAGGGCTTCATCCGCGCCGAATTCGACATCAAGCCGGATCTTTGGTTCTTCGCCTGCCACTTCATCGGCAATCCGATCATGCCGGGCTGTCTCGGCCTCGACGCCATGTGGCAGTTGACCGGTTTCTATCTCGGCTGGCTAGGCGAGCCCGGCAAGGGCATGGCGCTTTCGACCGGCGAGGTGAAGTTCAAGGGCATGGTGACGCCGTCGGTGAAGAAGGTCGAATATGGCGTCGACTTCAAGCGCGTGATGCGGGGCCGGCTGGTCCTCGGCATCGCCGATGGCTGGCTCAAGGCGGACGGCGAACCCATATACGCGGCTACGGATCTGAAGGTCGGTCTGTCCAAGCAGCCGGCCGCCTGACCGTTTTTCGCCATGGCGTCGCGCAGCCAATGGACGCCACGCCAGTTTATTTGCGTATGATCAAAAGCGAAAACCGGCTAGGTTTTTCGCCCGAATACGCCGGAAGGAGTAGCGAATGAGACGGGTCGTAGTGACAGGGCTCGGCATTGTGTCGTCGATCGGCAACAATGCCAACGAGGTGCAGAGCTCGCTTTACGATGCCAAATCCGGCATCAGTTTTTCCAATTCCTTCGCCGAACACGGCTTCCGCTGCCAGGTCTGGGGCGCGCCGACGCTCGATCCCGCCCCGATGATCGATCGTCGTGCCATGCGTTTCCTGAGCCAGGGCGCGGCCTGGAACCACGTCGCCATGGACCAGGCGATCGCTGATGCCGGCTTAAGCGAAAGCGACATCACCAATGAGCGGACCGGCATCGTGATGGGCTCCGGCGGGCCTTCGACCCGGACCATCGTCGAAGCGGCCGAAACCACGATCAAGAACAACAGCCCCAAGCGCATCGGTCCGTTCGCCGTACCGAAGGCCATGTCGTCGACGGCGTCGGCCACCCTGGCGACATGGTTCAAGATCCACGGCGTCAACTACTCGATCTCGTCGGCCTGCTCGACCTCCGCGCATTGCATAGGCAATGCCTATGAGCTGATCCAATGGGGCAAGCAGGATGTGATGTTTGCCGGCGGCCACGAGGACCTCGACTGGACCATGTCGGACCTGTTCGACGCCATGGGCGCCATGTCGTCGAAGTTCAACGACAATGCATCGGCCGCTTCGCGCGCCTATGACGTCAACCGCGACGGCTTCGTCATCGCCGGAGGCGCCGGCGTGCTGGTGCTGGAGGAATTGGAACACGCCAAGGCGCGCGGCGCAAAGATCTATGCCGAGATCGTCGGTTATGGCGCGACATCCGACGGTTACGACATGGTCGCTCCTTCGGGCGAAGGGGCTATCCGCTGCATGCGGCAGGCGCTTGCCACGGTGCCATCGCCGGTCGACTACATCAACACGCACGGCACCTCGACGCCGGTCGGCGATTCCAAGGAAATGGGCGCCATTCGCGAAGTGTTCGGCGACAAGATGCCTTACATCACCTCGACCAAGTCGCTCACCGGCCATTCGCTGGGCGCGGCCGGCGTGCAGGAATCGATCTATTCGATCCTGATGATGCAGGGTGGCTTCATCGGCGAGAGCGCCCATATCGAAGAACTCGATCCGGAATTCGAAGGCATGCCGATCGTGCGCAAGCGTATCGACAACGCCAAGATCGACACCGTCCTGTCCAATTCCTTCGGCTTCGGTGGCACCAACGCAACGCTGATTTTCCAGCGCTATTCCGCATAGAGCCGGCGTTTTTATAAGGATTGCCTTTTATGGACGGGTTAATGAAGGGCAAGCGCGGGCTTGTCATGGGTGTCGCCAACGACCATTCGATTGCCTGGGGCATCGCCAGGAAGCTGTCGGAACACGGGGCGGAGCTCGCCTTCACCTACCAGGGCGACGCCTTCGGGCGGCGGGTCAAGCCGCTGGCCGAGAAGGTGGGAGCCTCGCTGATCGTGCCCTGCGACGTCGAGGACAGCGCCTCGGTCACCGCGACTTTCGAGACCCTCCGTAGAGCCTGGGGCGGGCTGGACTTCGTGGTGCACGCCATCGGCTTTTCCGACAAAAACGAGCTGAAGGGCCTCTACGCCGACACCAGCCGCGACAATTTCGTGCGCACCATGGTGATCTCCTGCTACTCCTTCACCGAGATCGCCCGCAACGCCGCCGCGCTGATGGGCAATGGCGGCTCGATGATCACGCTCACCTATGCCGGCTCCGTCAGAGTGATGCCGAACTATAACGTCATGGGCGTCGCCAAGGCCGGGTTGGAGGCCAGCGTTCGCTACCTCGCCAACGACTACGGCCCGCGCGGCATCAGGGTGAACGCCATCTCGGCCGGGCCGGTGCGGACGCTGGCCGGCTCCGGCGTGTCCGACGCCCGCCACATGTTCTCTTACCAGCAGCGCAATTCGCCGCTGCGGCGCACAGTGACCATCGACGAAGTCGGCGGCTCGGCGCTTTACCTGCTCTCCGACCTGTCGTCGGGCGTCACCGGTGAGATTCACTATGTGGATTCCGGCTATCACATCGTTTCGATGCCGGCACTGGAAGAATTGAAGCAGAACGACGGCATGCGCGAATAGTTTGCGGCCGCGAAAGTAGCCTTCCAGTAAAATTGCATGCATCGGGGGAAACTCATTTTAAGGAGACGTCCGCTATAAGGCCCAGTAATCCGGGGACCATGCATGCCCGCAGTCAGCAATCCCAAACGGACTCCGCTGTTCCGGCTGATCACCATCGCCAGCTCGGGGATGGGCAGTTTCATCCTTGGATTATGGGGGCTGCGGTTCGGCTTCGGCGACGGCATGGCCGGCATGCCGGCCGAAACGATGGCGGGCGTCATTGCCGCTCTCTGCGCACTTGCCGCCGGCGGAGCAGCACTCTCGTTCTTTGCCGGGGTCGACGAATCGTCGGCCTATGTCTTCAAGGAAACCCATTTCGACAAGCTGACCGGCCTTTTGTCGCGCCAGGCCATGGTCGGCAAGATAGCCGAGGCCGCCTCTGGGACGATCCGAACCGGCGAGCCGGTATTCCTGATCGACATCGATATCGACCGCTTCAAGCAGATCAACGACGCCATCGGCTACAGCCAGGGCGACGAACTGATCTGCGCCTTCACCAGCAGGCTGACGGAGAATATGCCGGAGGATGCGGTGATCGGCCGTATCGGCGCCGGCGAATTTGCGGTGCTTTTGCCGGACCGCCAGATCAGGGGCTCGATCGAGCGGCTGATCGAGAAGCTCATCAACGAGATGATGGAGCCCTATCAGCTGCAGACGCATCTGCAGTCGGTCAGCCTGTCGGTCGGCATCGTGGCGATGCCAAAGGACGGCGTCGACCCGGTCCTGGTCCTGCGCCGCTCGAACCTGGCGCTGCAGAACGCGCGCGCCAGCGGCATCGGCAACTGGTCTGTCTTCAACGCCGACATGGGCCGCGTTGCGGACTATCGGCAATGGATCGAGTCGGAGCTGAAGACCGCTTTCGACCGAGGCGACTTCAGTCTTCACTACCAGCCGCAGCTCGACCTGCCGAGCGGCCGCATCGTCGGTTATGAGGCGCTGATCCGCTGGAAGCACCCGGAGCGCGGCATGATCCCGCCGATGGAATTCATTCCGATCGCCGAGGAAACCGGCATGATCAATCCGATCGGCGAGTGGGTGCTGCGCAAGGCCTGCAGCGACGCCCGGTACCTGCCGGAGGAATGCTTCGTCGCCGTCAATATCTCGCCTGTCCAGTTTATGACCAGGGATTTCGTCGGCATCGTGCGGGAGGTGATGGAATCGACCGGCATCAAGCCCTCGCGGCTTGAGCTTGAGGTCACCGAGACGGCGATGATGCAGGACCGCGACCGCGCCGCAGCCATCCTGGAACAGCTTGCCGAGATGGGTATCTCTGTGGCCGTCGACGATTTCGGCACAGGCTATTCCAATTTGAGCTACCTGATCGATTTCTCCTTCGGCAAGCTGAAGATCGACCGTTCCTTCGTCAGCCGCATCGACACCGACTCCAGCTCCGGCGCGATCGTTTCGACCATTGTCGGCCTGTCGCGAGCGCTGGGCGTCAGCATTATCGCCGAGGGCGTAGAGACCGAGAACCAGGCCACGCTGCTTCAGGCGGCCGGCTGTGAGGTGGTACAGGGCTATCTGTTCGGCCGGCCGGCGCCGCTTAAGGTCGAGCTCGGCGAAGCGCGGCCCGCCTTCGACACGCGCGAACCGGCCCGCATCGTCAGCGTGCAGTAAAGCGCCTCGCTTTCCTGGCGCAATCCGGACGGAAACCGCTTCACTGGAATTACTTCAGCGCCGCGCCGAAAACACCTTGAACATGCCCTCGCGGGCAATCTCGGCATGGCTGGCGAAGGCCGCCGAGAGCACCTGTTCATAAGGAAGCTGGCGATTGGCGACCATGAACAGGCGGCCGCCCGGTTTCAGGGCCTTCGACGCGGCGCGGATCATGCCGGCGCCGATTCCAGGTTCTGCAGCACGGCCGCTATGGAAAGGCGGATTCATGACGATGGCATCGTAGCGCCGTTCGACCGCCTCGGTGAGCAGATCTATCCAGAAGAAGCGCGGCTCGATGACCCCCCCGTGGACGTTCAGCCTGGCTGCTTCCAGGGCCTCGAAATCCGCTTCATAGAGATCGAGCGCGGTGAGGCCATGCGAACGCTGCAGGACCTCGGCCGCCAGGTAACCCCAGCCGGCGCAGAAATCAGCGACATTGCCCTTGAGATCGTGAGGCAAGTTCGCGGCCAGCAGTTTCGAACCGGCATCGACCCGATCGAAGGAAAACATGCCAGGCTGGGTCTTGAAGCCGCCTTGGACGACAAGATCGGGGTTGCCGGCGCGCAGTGTCGCGGCCGCCTCCGTGCCGGTCCGCCGCAACCAGAAAGCAACGCCGTGATGCTTGGGCAGATGACCGTCGAGCGGCGCCAGCGCGTCGATCCGCTTGCGCAAGCTGTCGACGCCGTCGTCCTTGCCACCGGCCATGATGACCAATCCACCCGGCAGGACGCGCTCGATGGCCTCGGCGATACGCCGCTCATTCTGGCCGCGATAGCGGCCCGCAAGCACCAGTGCCATGTCGAAGCCGGAACCTTCCGCGCGCGGCGTGACAGTGTAGCCGGACGCCTGCAAGGCGCGAAAATGTGGCCGAAAGCCTTGCACGAGATGCAGCGCCGCCTCGAAGCCGGCGGGCAAACGGAAGCCGGCCTCCGCGCCGAGAAAAAGGACGCGGGCATCCTTCCTGGGCAGAGGCAGCGCCTCGGCCTCGAACGGGTAGAACAGCGTCTTCAGCGGCTCGGCGGCCATTCACCTGCTCCGTAGAACTCTTTGCAGTGCCCTGAAACAAAACGGGCGCGACCTCGCGGCGCGCCCGTCGTAAATTATCCGGTCAAACCGATCAGGCGGCGTCTTCCTCGCCGTCCGACTTCTTCTTGTCCTGGGCGATTTCCTTGCCGGTCGCCTGGTCGACGACCTTCATCGACAGGCGCACCTTGCCGCGCTCGTCGAAGCCCATCAGCTTGACCCAAACCTTGTCGCCTTCCTTGACGACGTCGGAGGTCTTGGCGACCCGCTCATTGGCGAGTTGCGAGATGTGGACGAGACCGTCGCGCGGGCCGAAGAAGTTGACGAACGCGCCGAAGTCGGCCGTCTTGACGACGGTGCCTTCGTAGATCTCGCCGACTTCCGGCTCGGCGACGATGGTGTGGATCCACTTCTTCGCCGCCTCGATCTCCTTGGCGTTCGCCGAAGCGATTTTGACCGTGCCGTCGTCCTCGATGTTGATCTTGGCGCCGGTCTTCTCGACGATCTCGCGGATCACCTTGCCGCCGGAGCCGATGACGTCGCGGATCTTATCGGTCGGAATATGCATGACCTCGATGCGCGGCGCGAATTCGCCGAGCTCGGCGCGGGCGCCGGAGATCGCATGCGCCATCTCGCCCAGGATATGCAAGCGGCCGTCCTTGGCCTGGGCAAGCGCGATGCCCATGATTTCCTGGGTGATGCCCTCGATCTTGATGTCCATCTGCAGCGAGGTGACACCGTTGGCGGTCCCGGCGACCTTGAAGTCCATATCACCGAGATGGTCCTCGTCGCCCAGGATGTCGGAGAGCACCGCGAAACGCTCGCCTTCCTTGATCAAGCCCATGGCGATGCCGGCAACCGGCTTGGCCAGCGGCACGCCGGCATCCATCAGAGCCAGCGAGGTGCCGCAGACGGTCGCCATTGACGACGAACCGTTAGACTCGGTGATCTCGGAGACGACACGCAGCGTGTAGGGGAACTGGTCGGCGCTGGGCAGCATCGGGCGGATGGCGCGCCAGGCGAGCTTGCCATGGCCGATCTCGCGACGGCCCGGCGAACCCATGCGGCCGGTTTCGCCGACCGAGTAGGGCGGGAAGTTGTAGTGGAGAAGGAATTTCTCCTTGTACATGCCGGTCAGCGAATCGACATACTGCTCGTCCTCGCCGGTGCCCAGCGTGGCGACGACCAGCGCCTGGGTCTCGCCGCGGGTGAACAGCGCCGAACCATGGGTGCGCGGCAGAACGCCGACCTCGGAGACGATCTTGCGCACGGTCTTGAGATCGCGGCCGTCGATGCGCGAGCCGGTGTCGAGGATGTTCCAGCGCACGACTTTGGCCTGGAGCTCCTTGAAGACGCTGCCGATCTGCTCGGAAGTGTACTTGGCTTCCTCGCCCTCGGCCGGAGCGAACGCGGCCTTGACCTTCGCCTTGACGGCGTCGACCGCGGCATAGCGAGACTGCTTGTCGGTGATCTTGTAGGCCTCGCGAAGCTCGTCGCCGACGACCTTCAGCATTTCGGCTTCGAGCGCGGAATAATCCGGCGCGGTGAAGTCGCGCGGCTCCTTGGCGGCGACCTCTGCCAGCTTGATGATCGCCTCGATCACCGGCTGGAAGCTCTTGTGGCCGAACATGACGGCGCCAAGCATCAGATCTTCGGAGAGTTCCTTGGCCTCGGATTCGACCATCAGCACGGCGTCGCCGGTGCCGGCAACGACGAGGTCGAGCTTGGATTCCTGCATCTCGTCGATATGCGGGTTGAGCACATATTCGCCGTTGATGTAGCCGACGCGGGCGCCGCCGATCGGGCCCATGAAGGGTACGCCCGAAAGCGTCAGCGCGGCGGAGGTGGCGACGATCGACAGGATGTCCGGATCGTTCTCGAGGTCATGCTGGACGACGGTGACGACGATCTGGGTGTCGTTCTTGTAGCCGTCGGCGAAAAGCGGGCGGATCGGACGATCGATCAGGCGGGAAACCAGCGTTTCCTTCTCGCTCGGCCGGCCCTCGCGCTTGAAGTAGCCGCCCGGGATCTTGCCGGCGGCATAGGTCTTTTCCTGGTAGTTGACGGTAAGCGGGAAGAAATCGAGGCCGGGCTTCGGTTCCTTCATCGAAACGACGGTGGCCAAAACGACGGTCTCGCCATAAGTGGCGAGCACCGCGCCATCAGCCTGGCGCGCGATCTTGCCCGTTTCCAGGATGAGCGGACGGCCGCCCCATTCGATTTCTACTTTGTGATGATTGAACATGTCTTGTCCTTCATATGCGGAAGGGCCGCGCCGTCCTAACGGCTACGGGTTCTCCCTTTCCTGGCTTCCTTCGGGCAGCCACGGGCAAGACAACGGGGTGCTCGATCAAATAGCGAGCAGCCTGCAATCCTGCCCCATGACCGTCCATGGGCGATTCCGAATGGCCCTCTGCGCGTTCGGAACCGGGTTTGGCCGATTGATCGGCCGGCTTTGCGCATGACGCCGGAAACCGCTGTTTCCGGAACGCGCCCTGCGCGAATTCGATTTTCGAGAGCGCATCGCGCCCAGGCATTATCGCACCGGATCATCCGATGCGCTAATGCGCGACCGGCGGGCCCTCCGAGGAAAGCCCGCCGGTCAATTCGTCAGCGACGCAGACCGAGCTTGTCGATCAGCGTCTGATAGCGCGCGTCATCCTTGCGCTTGAGGTAGTCAAGCAGGCTGCGGCGCTGGGAGACCAGAGCAAGCAGACCACGGCGGGAATGGTTATCCTTCTTGTGATCCTTGAAGTGCTCGGTCAGGTTCTTGATGCGCTCGGAAAGGATGGCAACCTGGACTTCCGGAGATCCGGTGTCGCCCTTGGCGGTTGCGAATTCAGTCATCAATTCCTTCTTGCGATCGGCAGTGATCGACATCGTGCTTTTCCTTATCTGTTGGAGGAAACGGGACGCCCACAGCCGGGATGTCGTCCAGCAGAGGCCAGTGCAAGCGACGCGTCAGGGCGCGAAGCTGCGGCGCATATAGTGCAATTCCGGAAAAAACACCAGCCCAATTGTCAAGCCGGCTTGTCGCAGGTTCCGGTCGCGAAAACAGGCGAATTCAAAGGCTAATGCATGCCGCCCAGAAGTGTGCAGCGGCTCTGGAGAAACGACATGCATCAAAACAAAGACCTAAAGCGCGTCGCCTGAATCCGTCTCGGGACGCGCTTTAGAGCCACTTCTTCCATTTGAAGAACGCAATCAGACCGACCGCAACGATCGCCATGAACATGAGCGAGGCGGGATAGCCGTAATAGGCTTTCAGCTCGGGCATATTCCAGGGCGAGCTTTGCGGATCGAAATTCATACCCCAGACGCCGACCAGGAAAGTCAGCGGCATGAAGATCACCGAGACGATGGTCAGGTAGGAAATGACGTCGTTGGTGCGGGCCTGGGTCAGCGAGACATGCATCTCGATCAGGCCGGTGAGCATGTCGCGCTGGTTCTCGACCAGCTCGATCAGGCGCAGCGAATGATCGAGCGTGTCGTTGAAGAAGATCTTGGTCTCGGCCTTCACGAAGGACACGTCGTTGCGGATCAGGGTCGCTAGCGCGTCCCGCATCGGCCACAGAACGCCTTTCAGCACATTGGCGTCGCGCCTCAGTTCATGCAGCTGCCGCATCTGATGCTTGTGCGGCTTGTTCAGCATCTCGTCCTCGATGCCGTCGACCGTTTCGCTCGCCGCCTCGATGGGCGGGAAATAGCTGTCGACGATGGCATCGATCAGCGCATAGGCGAGATAGTCGGCGCCGCGCGAACGCAGACGGTTGGGCATCGCGCCGGCAATGCGCTTGCGTACCGGATCGAACGGATCGCCCTCGCGTTCCTGGAAGGTGACGACGAAATTGCCGCCGAAGAACAGCGCGATCTGCTCGTATCTATGCGAGGTGACGTCGTCGATCATGCGCATGACGACGAAGGCATGATTCTCGTAGAAATCCACCTTGGGCCGCTGTCCGGTGTTGACGACATCCTCCAGCGCCAGCGGGTGCAGGTTGAAGATGCGGCCGATCTCCTCAATGAGCGGGATGTTGGCGAGCCCCGTGCAATCCAGCCACACGACGGGCCATTTCTGGCAATGGGTGTTGAGATCGTCGATCGAGGCATTATCGATGGTTTCGTATTTCTGCGGCGAGATCAGCGTCAGTCGAAGCTCGCTTCGCCGCGCCGCCGGATCGGCGATAAGCGTGCCGGGCGACGCGCCGACAGGTGGTCGACGGGTTTTCAGCGGCGCCCGCTTCTTGCCAGTGTCAGCCTTGGCCATGAGATCCCTGAAGTATCGGCACTCAGCGGAGCTTAGACGACCGGATTCACCCGGCAAAGACCCGCTTGGGCTTGAACATACCCTGCTCGATGGCGCCGATGGCCACGAGCTTGCCGCGCGCTGTGGCGCAAGCCTCCTCGGCCTCGACCGGCGCATCGCGGCCGCGAATGATGACGGGATTGCCGAGGCGGATCTTCATTGCCGCGTCGTCGCTGACGGCGACCTGTGGCAGGCAGTCGAGCGCTACCGCCGTTTCGACCAGCAGCGCGTCGATGGCGCTGAAATCGATCGGTGCCTCGGCTTCGTCCGGGGCCGCTTCCGTCTTGTCGCCAAAGCGGGCTGATTCCAGCTCGGCAACCGTGACGAAATCCTCCGGCGTGAATGGCTCGACCTCGACGCGGCGCAGTTCGGCGATGTGGCCGAAGCAGCCCAGGTCGCGACCCATGTCGCGGGCCAGCGAGCGTACATAGGTGCCTTTGCCGCATTCGACCTCGAAGACGGTTTTGTCGGCGCCATGCTCGACGATGTCGAGGCGGCCGATCTCGATCTCGCGCGCCGGGATCTCGACCGTCTCGCCGTCGCGGGCAAGATCGTAGGCCCGCTCGCCGGCAATTTTGATGGCGGAGAATTGTGGCGGCGTCTGCATGATGACGCCGGTGTAGTTCGGCAGCAGCGCCCTCACTTCAGCCTCGGACGGGCGACGATCGGAGCTTTTGGTCACCGGGCCTTCGAGGTCGTCGGTCGAACGCTCCTCGCCCCAGGCAACGGTGAAGCGGTAGATCTTGGCGCCGTCCTGCACATAAGGAACGGTCTTGGTCGCCTCGCCGAGCGCGATCGGCAGCATGCCGGAGGCGAGCGGATCGAGCGTGCCGGCATGGCCGGCCTTCTCGGCCTGGAACAGCCATTTGATCTTAGAGACGGCCTCGGTCGAGCCCATGCCGACCGGCTTGTCCAGCACCACCCAGCCGGAGACCGGCCGCCCCTTCTTCTTGCCGCGACGCGCCACTATTCCTCGTCCTTGTCGTTGTTCTTGCCATCGTCGAGATCGCGCGCGACTTCGGGCGATTTCAGCAGTTCGTTTATCTTCGCGAAATTGTCGAAGGACGTGTCGAGCCGGAAGCGGAACTCCGGCATGTACTTCATCTGCCTGAGCGCGCCGGAGGCGCGGCCGCGGATGAATTTCGCGTGCTTGTTGAGCGCCTCGACCACTGCGCCCGTATCGGCCGCGCCAAGCGGCGAGACGAAGGCGGTGGCGATCTTGAGATCGGGCGACATGCGTACCTCGGAGACCGAGACGACGCTGTTCTCGATCACCGGATCGATGATCTCGCCGCGCTGCAAGGTCTCGGAAAGGGCATGGCGCACCTGCTCGCCGACGCGCAGCATGCGCTGGGAGGGGCCTGACGGTGTCGAACGGGGCATTTTTCCTGGGTCCTGAATCGTGCGCGGGATGGGACCACGCCGCATGTCTCAAATGCATGAGCGGCCTTGGGCGGCAGCCTTGCGGCCGCCGCCCGTTTTTCATTTCGGCAAGTATACCCGAATTTAGAGCGTCCTGCTCACCATCTCGACGCGGAAGCACTCGATGATGTCACCGACGCGCATGTCCTCGTAGTTCTGGAAGGCCATGCCACATTCCTGGCCGCCCGGCACTTCCGAAACCTCGTCCTTGAAGCGCTTGAGCGTCTTCAGCGTGCCTTCGTGGACGACGACGTTGTCGCGGATCAGGCGCACGCCCGCGCCACGCTCGACCTTGCCTTCGGTGACGCGGCAGCCGGCGATCTTGCCGATCTTCGAGATGTCGAAGATCTCAAGGATCTCGGCATTGCCGATGAAGGTCTCGCGCCGCTCCGGCGAAAGCATGCCGGAAAGGGCCGCCTTCACGTCGTCGACGAGATTGTAGATGATCGAGTAGTAGCGGATCTCGATGCCCGCGGCAGCCGCCGCGGTGCGCGCCTGCGCGTTGGCGCGCACGTTGAAGCCGATGATCGCGGCACCGGACGTCTCGGCCAGCGAGACGTCGCTTTCGGTGATGCCGCCGGCGCCCGAATGGACGATCCGCACCCTGACCTCGTCGTTGCCGAGCTTTTCGAGAGCGGCATTGATCGCCTCTATGGAGCCCTGCACGTCGCCCTTGATGACCAGCGGGAATTCCTTCAGCCCGCTCGTCTGCAGCTGCGACATCATCTGCTCAAGCGAGCCGCGCTGGCCGGCATGTCTGGCCACCGCCTTGTCGCGCGCCAGGCGCTGACGGTACTCGGTGATCTCACGGGCGCGCGCCTCGTTGTTGACGACGGCGAAGCGGTCGCCTGCCTGGGGCGTGCCCTGGAGTCCGAGCACCTCGACCGGCATTGCCGGCGGCGCTTCCGGCACATGTTCGCCGCGATCGTTGACGAGCGCACGCACACGGCCCCACTCATTGCCGGCGACGATGATGTCGCCAGGCATCAGCGTGCCGGTCTGCACCAGCACGGTGGCGACCGGGCCACGGCCCTTGTCCAGCTGCGCCTCGATGACCGCGCCTTCGGCGGTGCGGTCCGGGTTGGCCTTGAGGTCGAGGACTTCGGCCTGCAGCAGGATAGCTTCCAAGAGCTTGTCGAGATTGATGCCCTTGGTCGCCGAAACCTCGACGTCCAGCACCTCGCCGCCCATCGATTCCACGAACACTTCGTGGCGCAGCAGCTCGGTCCGCACCTTCTGCGGGTCGGCGTCGCGCTTGTCGATCTTGTTGATCGCCACGATGATCGGCACGCCGGCCGCCTTGGCATGGTTGATCGATTCGATCGTCTGCGGCATCACGCTGTCGTCGGCCGCCACCACCAGCACCGCGATGTCAGTGACCTGGGCGCCGCGGGCGCGCATGGCCGTGAAGGCGGCGTGGCCGGGCGTGTCGATGAAGGTGATCTTCTGACCGTTCTTCTCGATCTGGTAGGCACCGATGTGCTGGGTGATGCCGCCGGCCTCGCCGGAGACGACATTGGCGTTGCGGATGGCGTCGAGCAGCGAGGTCTTGCCGTGGTCGACATGGCCCATAATGGTCACGACCGGAGGACGCGACACAAGGTCTTCCGGGCGGTCGGCGA
Source organism: Mesorhizobium sp. CA4 (assembly GCF_020165075.1). Classification (NCBI taxonomy): domain Bacteria; kingdom Pseudomonadati; phylum Pseudomonadota; class Alphaproteobacteria; order Hyphomicrobiales; family Phyllobacteriaceae; genus Mesorhizobium; species Mesorhizobium sp. CA4. Next base: position 4,216 of record NZ_JAIUHK010000037.1, on the reverse strand, counting down.
TGTTAAACAGGCCTTCCTCGATGTCAGACTCGGCGACGCGGCGGACGGTGTGGCCGAATTCGGAAGCCACCAGCTCGGCCGTGTCGGCGTCGATGACATCGCCCGGCTTCAGGATCTGGCCCTGCTTCATGAAGTACTTGACCACGTCCACGGCGCGCTCGGACATGCGCTGCGCCAGTTCCTGGATGGTGATGGTTTCGGGCAGGATCACTTCGCGCATGACTTTCTCGCGCGGCTCATTATGAAGCGCGCGTTTGAATTTTTCCTGGCGGCGACGCATCGACGACAGCGAGCGGGCGCGCGCGTCGTCATCCGACAGCGCCGAGTTCAGCGTCAGCTTGCCGCGGCGGCGATCTTCCTCTCCCTTGGTCGGCTTGGCCGGGCGAGCCACTTCCGGCGTTGCAAGACGGCGCGGCGGTGCGCTGGCTGCGCCACCGGTACCGGTGCGCCTGGGCTTCGCCTCTTCCTCGTCATCGGCCGTGGCGACGTCGGCGGCCTGCGGCGCGCGCCGGCGAGCCTCCTCTTCGGCACGACGGCGGGATTCGGCCTCGGCCTGCAGGCGCGCTTCTTCCTCGGCCTGACGGCGCGCGGATTCGTCACGCTCGCGCTTGCGGCGTTCCTCTTCCTCGGCGCGGCGCTTGGCATCTTCCTGAGCGCGCAGGCGATCCTCGGCCTCGCGGGCCTTGGAGCCTTCCAGCGCCTTGCGGCGCGCTTCCATCTCGCCGCGCGAGAGTTCGTTCAGAACCATGCCGGAACGCTCCGGCGGCGGAGTCGGCGCCTTGGGCGCTTCCTGCACGGCAGGCGCTGCTGCGACAGGAGCAGCGGCGGGCTTAGGCGTGAAGACGGACGGCGCCACCGGCTCCGGCTTGTCGCCGGGCAGCGAGAACTTGCGCTTCTTGGTCTCCACGACGACCGACTTGGTGCGGCCATGCGAGAAATTCTGGCGCACGGTGCCCTGCTCGAGGCCGGGGCGCTTCAGCGTCAAGGTCTTCTTCGGCGTAACGCTCAACGTCTTGTCGTCGCCCGATTTCGTATCGCTCATTCCATATCCTCTGCGGCATCATCTTCGTCAGCAACGGCCGCAAGCATTGCCAGATCGTTCGGGGTACCGCCCCGATATCGGTCGAGCGCAACAACGCGCTTCTCAACCGCCAGTCCCGCGTCCTGCGCGAGGACGGCAGCATGTATCACATTTGTACCCCCCAATGCCAAGCTCAACTCGGCCTCGGGGAAAAGTTTGTAGGCGAGGATAGCGGGACCGCCGAGATGGACGGTTGCCCGCCGCGCCTGACTGATCTTGCGGACGCCATCGTCCGAAGCCTCGGTCGCATGCAGCACAAGCAGTGCCTGGCCGTCGCGCACCGCGCCCTCGACCTTGGCGGCGCCAAGAACGACAGCGCCCGCCTTGCGAGCAAGGCCGAGCATGCCCAGAGCGGATCTGGAGAGCAGCCCGTCGACCATGGCGCCGATATCGGCCGGAACGGTCACCTGTGCCTTGAAAGCACGGGCAAACAGGTTCTTCGCCGCTGCCTTCTCGATATGTAGGCGATCGGCGGTGACCCAGCAACCGCGGCCGGGCAGATTTCTCTTGATGTCCGGAACGACGGCCGAATCCGGGCCGACGACGAAGCGGATCAGTTCATCCGCTTCGGCCTGCCTGCGCGTAACGATGCAAGTGCGATCGTTCATCTCGTCCACGAGCTTTGCGATTGGTGGTCACCTCACGCACCGACGGTTTCGTCGGCCGCTGTCTCTTCGGCGGCGAGCTCTTCCTCGGTGATCCATCCGGCCTGCTTGCGGGCGGCAAGCACCATCTGCTCGGCCTCGGCGCGCGAGACGCCGTGGCTGGCGAGCACGCCCGGATAGACCTTGGTCTCGCCGTCCTTGCGCTCTTTCCAGCCGATCAGGTCGTCGGCGGCATAGCCGGCGAAGTCCTCGATGGTCTTCACGCCGTCCTCGCCGAGCGTGACCATCATGGCGGTGGTGACGCCGGGGATCTCGCGCAGCTCGTCCTTGACGCCCAGCGCCTTGCGCTTTTCGTCATGCTCGGCCTCGATCTTTTCCAGATATTCGCGGGCGCGGGCCTGGATTTCCGAAGCGGTGTCCTCGTCGAAGCCGTCGATCGAGGAGATTTCGCCCGGATCGACATAGGCGACTTCCTCGACGCTGGTGAAGCCTTCGGAGGCGAGCACCTGGCCGACCATCTCGTCGACATCGAGAGCTTCCATGAAGAGCGCCGAACGCTCGACGAATTCCTTCTGGCGGCGCTCGCTCTCTTCCTGCTCGGTCAGGATGTCGATATCCCAACCGGTGAGCTGCGAGGCCAGGCGCACGTTCTGGCCGCGGCGGCCGATGGCCAGCGACAGCTGGTCGTCGGGCACCACCACCTCGATGCGCTCGGCATCCTCGTCGAGCACCACCTTGGCGACCTCGGCCGGCTGCAGCGCGTTGACGATGAAGGAAGCGGCCGAAGGCGACCACGGAATGATGTCGATCTTCTCGCCCTGCAACTCGCCGACCACCGCCTGGACGCGGCTGCCGCGCATGCCGACGCAGGCGCCGACCGGATCGATCGAGGAATCGCGCGAGATGACGGCGATCTTGGCGCGCGAGCCCGGATCGCGGGCGACCGACTTGATCTCGATGATGCCGTCGTAAATTTCCGGCACTTCCATGGTGAAGAGCTTGGCCATGAATTGCGGATGGGTGCGCGACAGGAAGATCTGCGGGCCGCGCTGCTCGCGGCGAACGTCATAGACATAGGCCCGCACGCGGTCGCCATATTTGTAGTTCTCGCGCGGGATCAGCTCGTCGCGGCGGATGATCGCCTCGCCGCGGCCGAGATCGACGATGACGTTGCCGTATTCGACGCGCTTGACGGTGCCGTTGACGATCTCGCCGATGCGATCCTTGTATTCGTCATATTGGCGGTCGCGCTCGGCCTCGCGCACCTTCTGCACGATGACCTGCTTGGCCGACTGGGCGGCGATGCGGCCGAAATCCATGGGCGGCAGCTGCTCGGCGATGAAGTCGCCGAGCTGGGCGTCGGGATTGCGCTCGCGGGCCGTGGAAAGCGCGATCTGCGTCGCGTAGTCCTCGACCTTCTCGACCACTTCCATCAGCCGCTGCAGCTTCATCTCGCCGGTGTTCGGGTTGATGTCGGCGCGGATGTTGGTCTCCTGGCCATAGCGGGAGCGCGCCGCCTTCTGGATCGCGTCGGCCATGGCGGCGATGACGATCTGCTTGTCAATCGACTTTTCACGCGCGACCGCGTCGGCGATCTGCAGCAGTTCAAGCCTGTTGGCGCTTACAACCATTGTCTTTCTCCCGATTTCGCGCCGGGCATACGACCCGGCTACTCAATCAACTTTCCTGTTCGGTTTCGTTTTCTTCGTCCGCGCCGGCGTCTTCCGCTTCGCCGCGGCGTTTCCTGGCTTCCTTGCGCGCCCGGTTGTCCTTCGACAGGGCATCGCGGATGAGATCGTCGGTCAGCACGAGCCGGGCCTCCGCGATCGCGTCATAGGGCACGCGCACCGTCGGCTCCTCGCCATAGGCCGCCTTGTCGCGCTCGACCAAAATGCCGTCGGCGTCAGCCTCGGCGATCTTGCCCTTGAAACGCTTGCGGTCGCCGATGAGAACCGATGTTTCCAGCTTGACCAGATGGCCGGTCCAGGCGGTGAAATCCGATTTGCGCACCAGCGGCCGGTCGATACCGGGCGAAGACACTTCGAGATGATACGCCTTTTCGATCGGATCATCGACATCGAGCGCCGGCGACACGGCGCGGCTGACCTCCTCGCAATCCTCGACAGTCATGGTGCCGTCTTCACGTTCGGCCATGATCTGCAGCGTCAGCCCGTTCTGGCCGGTCAACTGCACCCGCACGAGACGGAAGCCGATGGCCTTGAGCACCGGCTGCACGATCAGCGCGATGCGTGCATCGATGCCGCTTTCGCGGATGATACGGTCGTCGGCCTCGCTTGCCGCTGCAGTCATCAGATCCCTGTCGTTTTTGGCTTCCGGCCGGCGGGTAATAAAAAAGAGCGGGACCGGGTGGACCCACTCTTCGTCATACCGACCAAGAATTTGAGACTGATATAGACGATTGCCGCCGGCGTTTCAAGCCTTCAGGCACAAGCGTGTCGTAAGCGCATGAGTTGTCCGGGTTAGGTAGCACATGAGTTGTCCGGTTTTATCGCCAGCGAATGGAGGCTGG
>NZ_JAIUHK010000036.1:0-62176 GCF_020165075.1 Mesorhizobium sp. CA4 | reverse complement strand
ACCACAGGCCCCGACAATACCAACAATGTGCTGGCCCTCGCCTTCGGCGTCCTGATCGTGGCGCTGGTGGTTTTGGGCTCAATCTGGATCATGGGCCACCTGAACATGGACATGGCGGCCATGACGGCCCATCAGGCAGCAACGATGCCTTAGCGGAAAGTGATCGCAAGGTCGGCGAAGAGCAAGCTGCGTAGCATTAAGGTCGATCCAAAGCTTCATCTGCCCAGGCTTCCGGCGCCGTCGCTCCACATCCCGGCCGAACTGTACCTCCTAGTGGCTGGTCAAAATGGCACAGACAGCCCTGGCGCAGCCGCTTGCTCTCGATATCGACCCAATAGAGCGCCTGCTCGGCCACATCCCACACCGGAACCTCGCCAAGTTTGTCGCGCGAGTGGAAGACTTCCGTGACGCTGGTCATGCCGCATCCTCTGTCGCACTGCACGACAGTGCCATGGAAATCTCAATCCCCTGCCCCGGCGCCAGAACCGTCAGGCCACCCAGTTCCGGCAGGTTGTGGCCGTTGGCCGAGTGGCTCATCGGCTCGAAGCAGAAGAAGTCCTCGCGGTAGTGCGGATCGAACGTCGTGTCGGAGACGAAAAGGAAATAGCGCGACAGCGTCGGAGCGGTCTCGATGCACAGCCGCAAATGCCGTTCGGGCCAAACGATGGAGGCGGCGCCGTTCCAACCGTCAAAACCGTTGTTGATCCATTGCCGTGGCAGCGTTTTGGCTTGGCTGAAATCCAGGTTCTCGGGAATGGCGATGCGGGCGTCCGGGAGCCAGCCGGCCTTCTCCGTCCAATAAGCGACGGCCGGCGCCTGGAGGGTTGTTGCCGGCGTCAGCGGGAAAAAGGGATGCCAGCCCAGCCCAAACGGCATCGGCCGCTCGCCGAGATTGGTCACGCCAAGGATCGCCCTGAAGCTCACCCCTTCGCATTTGAAGCGTTGCGTGGCGCGATAGCGATAAGGTTCTCCCTGAAATTCGAACGACAGCGATGCCTCGGCGTCGCAGCGATCCTCGACGGTCCAGTTGCCAAGCCAGCCATCACCATGCAGGTAGTGCTTGTCGCAAGGCGTGTTGGGTTTCAGACGATACTCGGTCCGATCGAACAAAAGGCGATTGCCCTCGACCCTGTTGCCGAACGGGACGAGCGGAAAACAGCCGGCCTTCAGCGGATTGCGGTCCGAACCTTCAGGCGGCGGGCGCAGCAGCGGATGCCAGGCATCGCCAGACTTGGCCTCCAGCCGCCAGATCAACCCGCCTTGCGTCGAGAGCACGCAGCGAAGACGGTCGCTGGCGATCTCGATATCGGCCATGGTCAGCCCTTGATGCCGGTTGCGGCGATGCCGCGCACGAAGTGCCGCTGCAAGGCGAGGAAGAAGAGTGCCGTCGGCAGCGTCGCCACGACGGCGGACGCCATCAATACGCTCTGCTTCATCGACATGCCGGCGCCGCCGACCAATGTCGCCAGGCCGACGGGAAGCGTGCGCGTCTCGTCGGAATTGGTGGCGATCAGCGGCCAGAAGAAATTGTTCCAGCTGGCGACGAAGGTGAAGATCGCCACCGTGGCAAGGCCCGGTTTTGTGAGCGGCAAGAGGATGCGCCAGAAGAAGCCGAAACGGCCGCAGCCATCCATGATTGCGGCGTCTTCGAGTTCCCGCGGCACGGCCTGGAAGAACTGGGTGAGCAGGAAGACGCCGAAGGCGTTGGCCGATGCCGGCACGGTCAGGCTGAAGATGCTGTCGACCAGCCCGTAGCTGTTCAGGCCAAGGAACAGCGGCACGAAGAGGAGTTCATAAGGCAGCAGGAAGGTCGCGAAGATCACGCCCATGATGACGCGGCGACCGGGGAATTGCATGCGCGCCAGCGGATAGGCTGCCAAGGCATCGACGGCCAAGGTCAGCACGGTGGTGAGAATGCCGACAACGGCCGAGTTGCGGAACCAGGTCAGCATGGGGAAGCGCTGGAACAGCGCGCCATAGGCTTCCAGCGTCGGCGCATCCGGGATCCAGGCGGGCGGATAAGCGTAGATCTCGCTTTCCGGCTTGATCGACGTGACCAGCATCCACAAGATCGGCGCGCCCCAGAGCACTGTCACGACGATCATCAGCACATAGGCGAGCGTGCGCCCGCCAAGCGATTTTCCGGCGCGATTGGAGCGCTGGTCCTGCATCAGATTGCCTTCATCAGCTTCATCTGGGCGAGCGAAAAGACCAGCGTGATCAGGAGCAGCACCACACCGGCCGCGGCGGCCGGACCCATCTCAAAATTCTGGAACGCGGTGAGATAGATATACTGCACGATGACGAAGGTGCTCGCCTCCGGCCCGCCTTGCGTCATTACATAGGCCTGGCCGAAGACGCGCCAGCCATTGATGATGGTGAGCGCGGTGACCAGCGCCATGGCCGGCCGCAGCAAAGGCAAGGTGATGTAGACGAAACGCTGCCAGGGGCCGGCACCGTCGAGCGTGGCGGCATCATGCAATTCCTCGGAAATGTCCTGCAGCGCGGCCAGGAAGATGATCATATTGGTATTGACGGTCCACCAAATGGTGGTGATGGCCAAAGCCGGCATCGACCAGTGCGGGTCCTTGAGCCAGGCGATCGGCTCGATGCCGATAGTGGTGAGGTAATAATTGACCAGGCCGGTGCCCTTGTCGAACAGCCAGCCCCACAGGATGCCGACGGTCGAGACCATGACGACATAGGGAAGGAACACCACAGTCCTCACGAAAGTGGTTCCCTTGAGCTTCTGGTCGAGCAGCATGGCCAAAGCCAGGCCGAGCACGACCATCGGGATCGCCGTCAGGAAGACAAAGTAGAAGGTGTTCCTGATCGCGGTCAGGAACAGCGGATCAGCGAAGATCTGCCGGTAATTGTTGAGCCCGATGAATTCGGGCGCGCCGAGGATATCCCAGCGCATGAAGCTGATGCCCATGGCGGCCAGCGTCGGCAAAAGCATGAAGGCGATGAACAGCGCCAGATAGGGCGACAGGAAGAGATAGGCGGCAAGCGTCATGCCGCTGCGTACCGCCCCTCCCTCCTGCGCCGATGCGCGGCGGGCCCTGGAGCGGCCTGCCGGTTGTGATGCCAGCGATGTCATCAGCCCTTCTTCAGCTGCGCGTCGAGACCTTCCTTCATCGCCTTCAAGGCGTCGGGCACCGGCTTGGAGCCGCTGAGCGCGGCCTGCAGGTTGGTGACCAGCGGCGTCGGCTTGTCGAAGGAGAAGACCGAGAGATATTGCGGGATCAGCGGCTCGTAGACGATGTTGGGCAGGTCGTCGACGAAGGACTTGAAATATTTGTACTGCTCGGTGCCGGTGAAGGCGGCGCTTTCACGCACCGCCTTGCTCTGCGGGATGATGCCGACGGTGGTGGCGGGTGCTGCGAAGTTGTCGGAGAACCACTTCATGAAAGTGCCATCGGCGGCAAGTTTGTCGTCGTTTTTCTGCTTCGATACCGCCATGCAATGCGAGTTCGCCCAGACGGCTGCCTTCTGGCCAAACACCGGCAATTGGGCGGTCATGAAATTCATCTTCTGCGCCATGCGCAGATTGACCTCCCAGGGGCCGATGAACTTCATCGCGACCTGCTTCGAAGCGAAAGCATCTTCGCCCTTGTTGCCGCCGACCTCGGGATTGGTCACGCCATGCACGTTGATCAGGTCGACGAGATATTGCAACGCGTTCTGCGAGGCCTCGCTGTCGACCGCCGCCAGGCCCTTGTCGTCAAGGAAAGTGCCGCCGAACTGGTACATCAGGCTGAACCAGATCCAGCGCGCCGTCGCCCAGGTGTTCGGCAATTCGAAGCCGTAACGCGTGACCTTGCCGCTGCCGTCCTTGACCGTCAGCTTCTTTGCCCATTCGAGGAATTCCTCGCCGGTCTTCGGCGGCTTGGCCGGATCGAGGCCCGCCTCCTGCACCATATCGACGTTGTAGTAGAAGCCGAGCGGATGCACGTCGAGCGGCGCGGCGTAGACCTTTCCGTCGAAGGTCACCCCGGTGCGGCCGGCATCGGGAACCTGCGACAGGTCGAGACCGGACGAGGCGACGATGTCGTCGATCGGGCGGATGACCTTGCGCGTGGCGAACTCCGGCAGTTCGGTGATGTGGAAGAGCACCAGGTCGGGCGCGCGACCGCCGGCCGAGGAGACCACCCATTTGGAAAACAACGTGTCCCAGTCATAGCCGGTCGGCTCGACTGTGACGCCCTTGCCGCCCTTGTTGAAGGTGTCGATGACGCCGTTGAGCGCGGTGGTGTTGTCGGCGCCGGTCCAGCCGTGCCAGAGCGTCACCTTCTCGCCCGCGGCAAAGGCGCCGCGCGGCAGGGCGCCCGCCAGTGCGGCACTTGCGCCAAGCGCAAGCGCCTGCCGGCGCGTCAGCAGGGATTTTGCGAAGACATCATTTGCCATTGTTTCCTCCGATCTATGGCTTTGTGTCAGGGGTGGTGAAGCACGCTCAGGCCGCCATCCGCGACGAGGCAGGCGGCGTTGATGAAGGGGCATTCGTCGGAGGCGAGAAAGACCGCCGCCATTGCGATCTCTTCCGGCGTGGCGATCCGCCCGCCCGGATGCAGCGCCAGCGTCTTGGCCCGCGCAACCTCCGGATCGTCGAAGCTGTTCCAGTAATCGACGACCTTCTGGGTGGCGACATACCCGGGCGCCAGCGCGTTCACGCGGATATTGTTGCCGGCATATTCGATCGCCAGCGATTTGGTCAGGCCAAGCAGAGCATGCTTGGCGACGGGATATGGAAAGGTGTGCGGGATGATGGTAAAGGCGTGCGTGGAGGCGATGTTAAGGATCACGCCGCCGCCCTGCCCGATCATCCCCGGCAGCGCCGCCTTGGCGCAGTGCCAGGCGCCTTTCACATTGACGTCGAGATTGCGCGTCCAGTCGTCCTCGGTGGCTTCGAGCGGCGTCGAAAAGACGTTGATACCGGCGTTGTTGATGACGGTGTTGACCGGACCGATGGCTTTCGTCGCCGCCGCCATGGCGGCCTCGATTGCCTTGGCGTCGGCGATATCGGCTGCGGCATGCGCGACCTTACCCAAACGGCCGGCACTTTCGGCGAGCAGGCTCGCGTCGAGGTCGACCAGGAACAGCTCGGCCTCCTCGCGCAGACAGGCCTCGGCGATGGCATAGCCGATGCCTTGCGCAGCGCCGGTGAGGAAGATGCGTTTTCCGAAGAGGCGTCCCATCAGCGCCGCCCCAATGCCGAAGAACGCAGATTGTCGAGGAGCACGGCCAGGAGCAGGATCACGCCTCTGACGATGTATTGGTAGAAGGCCGGGATATTGAGCAGGTTCATGGCGTTCTCGGCGATGCCCATGATCAGCACGCCGACGATGACGCCCGGCATCGTCGCCCTGCCGCCGGCAAGCGAGACGCCGCCGAGCACGCAGGCCGAGATCACCGAAAGCTCCAAGCCCACCGCGGCGTTGGGCTGGCCGGAGGTGATGCGCGAGGCAAGCAGGATGCCAGCGATGCCGCAGACCACGCCCTGCAGCGTGAATATCCAGATGCGTGTCCGGTCGACATTGACGCCGGCAAGGCGCGAAGCCTCCGGATTGCCGCCGATGGCGAGCGTGTTCTTGCCGAAGACGGTGCTGTTAAGCACAAAGCCGAAAATGGCGAAGAGCACCGCCAGCACCCAGATCGGCGTCGGTATGCCGAGCAGCTTCGAGAGGGCCAGCTGGTAGAAATCCGGGCTGTTGATGCCCACGGCGCGGCCGTCCGACGAGATCAGCGCGAAACCGCGCACGATCTGCATGGTGGCCAGAGTGGTGATCAGGGCATTGATGCGGAATTTGGCGATGACGACGCCATTGACCCAGCCGACGATGGCGCCGCAGGTGATAGCCGCGATGAGGCCAAGCAGGATCGAGCCGGTTGCGTTCGAGGCCATCACAGCGACCATGCCGGCAAAAGCGACAATGGAGCCGACCGACAGGTCGAAGTCGCGCGCCGCGAGGCAGAACATCATCGTGCAGGCGACGATGCCGACGGTGACCACGGACTGAAGCAGGCCGAGCATGTTGCGGTCGGTGAGGAAGTTCGGCACCAGCAGCGACACCAGCGCGAAGGCGACGATGAAGATGACGACGAGGCCTTGTTCGCCAAGCAAGATCTTCTTCAGCCGACTGGTCATTAGAAGTCCTCAGGATGCGATCGCGTCGGGGGTTTTCTTGTCGGGGAGCGCCGCGGCCAGGATCGCCTTTTCGGCGAATTGGTCGCGCGCGAGCTCGGCGCTGATGCGCCCGCCGCACATCACCAGGATGCGGTCGCAAATGCCCATCACTTCCGGCAGCTCGGAGGAGACGATGACGATCGCCATGCCCTCCTCGGCCAGTTGGTAGAGCAACTCGTAGATCTCCGATTTGGCGCCGACATCGATGCCGCGCGTCGGCTCGTCGACGATGAGCACGCGGATGTTCTGCTCCGACAGCCAGCGACCGAGGATGACTTTCTGCTGGTTGCCGCCGGAGAGATTGACGATGTCCTGCTTGCGCGACGGCGTGCGCACCTTGAGCTTCTTGATGAAGGTTTCGGCCGTCGTGATCTCGCTGGTCCGGCTAAGCACGCCGAAGCGCGTGTGATGGCGCCTGGACGAGATATTGATGTTCTCCTCGATTGAGCGGCCCTGGATGATGCCGTCATGCTTGCGGTCTTCCGAGCACAGCACGATGCCGGCCCTGATCGCGTCATGCGGGCTGGCGGCGGCAACCGCCTTGCCGTCGACCGTGATCGTGCCGCCCGAACGCGGGTCGGCGCCGAAGACCAGCCGCATCAGCTCCGAGCGCCCGGCGCCGATGAGGCCGAAGAAGCCGACGATCTCGCCGGCGCGGGCTTCGAAGCTTGCCGGCGTGCGCAGCCTGGCGCCGCTCAGATTGTCGACCTTGAGGCGAACCTCTCCCGTCCTGCGCGGCCGAAAACCCCAGATGTCGGAAATCTCGCGGCCGACCATTTCGGCCACGACCTGATCGCGGGTGACATCCTTCAGCGATTGATGATGCGCGGCAAGCTTGCCGTCGCGCAGCACCGTCAGGCTGTCGCAGAGCCGGAACACCTCGTCCAGGCGGTGCGAGACATAGATGATGACCTTGCCTTCGCCGCGCAGCCGGCCGATCAGCTTAAACAGGATCTCGCTTTCGCGCGAGGACAGCGACGAGGTCGGCTCGTCGAGCGCGATCACGCGGGCGTCGAGCATCACCGCCTTGGCGATCTCGACCATCTGGCGCTCGCCGATCGAGAGCGTCTTGACCTTGCGGCGCATGTCGATATCGATGCCGGCCGATTTCAGCTTGGCGCCGACATCGTCGAGCATGCGGCGGCGGGCGATCACGCCGGCGCTTGCCGGAAAGCGTCCGAGGCTGAGATTCTCGGCGACGCTCAGCTCGGGCACCAGCTGCAATTCCTGGTGGATGACGATGACGCCATTGTCGAAGGCATTCCTGGTCGAGGCATAGGCCTGGACCTTGCCGTCGATGCTTATCTCGCCGGCATCGGCATGCTGGTCGCCGGACAGGATCTTGATGAGGGTGGATTTGCCGGCGCCGTTCTCGCCCATCAATCCGTGCACGGCACCCTTTTCGACGCCGAACGACACATCCGACAAGGCTTTGACGCCCGGATAGGTCTTGGTGATGTTGGAGAATTCGAGAAAGGACACGGGGCTTCGATCCTTCTTGAGCATGCCAAACAGGCGGCGGCATCAAGCCGCCGCCTGTTTGTACAGGGAGGACTATTCGATGCCGAGGTCCTTGCGCACCTTCTGGTAGTCGTCGCGCTTGGCCAGTGCGCCAGCGGTCAGCGTCAGCTTCGCCGGCTCCTTGTTGTTGGCGATCCAGTCATACATGCCGAGCGCCGTCTCGTAGCCGTGGCGCTTGGGCGAGATGATCACCGTGCCGACGAAGCCGGTGGCGGCGGGCTTCTTGAACTCGTTGATCGCCGATTCCGCGCCGCCGATGCCGACGCCGATCATGCCGTCCGCCGGAATGCCGACGCTTTCGGAAGCGCGCACGGCGCCCAGCACCGCCTCGTCATTGAGGCCGAAGGCAATCCACTTCTTGATGTCGGCATGGGCGTTGAGCACCACGGTCGCGGCATTGAGCGCGGCTTCCGTGTCGGTTTTGGCCTGCGGCGCGTCGAAGATGTTTTCGGCCTTGAAGCCGGCGGCCTTCAGCACCGAGATCGCGCCTTCGACGCGGTCGACGGCGGTCGGCAGTTGGTCGTACGAAACGCGGATCGCGCCGACCTCGTCCATCTTCCAGCCGCGCGCCTTCATCTCCTCGACGATGGCCTGACCCACGGCCTCGCCGATCTTGGTGGCGGAGATGCCCATATGCGGCACATCCTCCAGCGGCTTACCGTCGGCGCCGACGAGGCGGTCGTCGACCGTCATCAGCTTGAGATTGTTGGCGGCGGCCTTGGCGACGATGCCGGGGCCGAGCTTCACGTCCGGCGTGCAGACGACGAAGCCTTGCGCTCCTTGAGCGCCCAGATTGTCGATCGCCGACATCAGCTTCTCGCCGTCCTCGGCGCCGATCTTGACGAGAGTAAAACCCTTTTCCTTGGCGGCTTGGTCGGCGAACTTCCATTCGTCCTGGAACCAGGGCTCCTCCGGCTGTTTGACGATGAAGCCGATCTTGGTGTCCTGAGCGTAGGCCGACGCGATCGTCGTGACCGACAAGACGGCGAGAGCACCCGCGACGAGCGCGGTTTTCAAAAGTCGCATGATTACCTCCCAGCAAACAGCCGGGCGCCCGCCCGGATTGGTCGTGTGTAATCAATTTTATCATACCCGTCAATTGATCTGGTATGATAAATGAGATAGATAGTCCGATAAGTAGTCGCTGGCGCAAATCACTCGCATCCGCTAAGGCCGGACCAATTGCGCGCAAACCGAAGAGTTCGCTGCCTTGGAGGAGGGGCTGAGGTGAACGAAACACCGAAGAAGGCTGACGAGGACACGGAAACGCGCGAGACGGCGCGCCGGCCGCGCGTCATGCCCGACGTGACCAAGGCGATCGCCTCCGACATATTCTCCGGGCGCTACCCGGCCGGATCGTCGCTGCCGACCGAGAACGACCTCGGCATCGAATATGGCGTCAGCCGCACGGTCATCCGCGAAGCGCTGAAAGTGCTGGCGGCCAAGGGGCTGGTGCTGTCCCGGCCACGCGTCGGCACGGTGGTGTGCGACCAGGACAACTGGAACATCATCGACCCGCAGGTGCTGGCCTGGCATGCGCCGCATGCGCTGGACGACAAGCTGTTCGACGCGATCCTGGAAACCCGCCGCGCCATCGAGCCGCTGGTCGCCGAACTCGCGGCAACGCGCGCGACGCTGCAGGAGATCGCCGATCTCGAACTGGCCTGGCAAGGCATGGCGGGTGCCGGCGAGGACCTGACGCAGTTCTCGCGCTCCGACATCGTCTTCCACCAGATCGTCTATGGCGCGAGCCACAACCCGATCTTCCGCCAGATCGGCAAGCTGATCGACACGGCGCTGTTGTTTTCGCTGGAAGCCACCGCAACGATCTCGCCGATCAGGCGCAGGGAAGCGGCGGCGGCGCATGGCGAAGTGGTCGAGGCCTTGCGCATGCGCGACGCCGTCGCCGCGCGCAACGCGGCGAACAAGATACTCGATCTTGCCGCGCGCGACCTCGTCAGCGCCAAGAAACTGAAAAACAACTGAGACCGGCCGGCCGCATGAAGATCACCGCTCTGACCACCTATATCGTTCCGCCGCGCTGGCTGTTCCTCAAGATCGAGACCGATGCCGGCATCAGCGGCTGGGGCGAGCCGGTGGTCGAAGGCAAGGCGCTGACGGTCGAAGCGGCGGTCAAGGAACTGGCCGACTATCTGATCGGCAAGGATCCGCGTTTGGTCGAGGATCATTGGACGGTGATGCATCGCGGCGGCTTTTATCGCGGCGGGCCGATCCTGATGAGCGCCATTGCTGGCATCGACCAAGCGCTGTGGGACATCAAGGGCAAGGCGCTCGGTGTGCCGGTGCATGAATTGCTCGGCGGCAGGCTGCGCGAGACGATCAAGGTCTACTCTTGGATCGGCGGCGACCGGCCGGCGGAAGTGGCGGCCGGCGCTAGGGATATGGTGGCGCGCGGCTTCCAGGCGCTCAAGATGAACGGCACCGAGGAACTGCAGATCGTCGACAGCCACGACAGGATAGACGCGACTATAGAGCGCGTTGCCATGGTGCGCGAAGCAGTCGGGCCGAATATCGGCATCGCCGTCGATTTCCACGGCCGCGTGCACCGGCCGATGGCCCGAATCCTGGTGAAGGAGCTGGAGCCATACCGGCTGATGTTCATCGAAGAGCCGGTGCTTAGCGAAAACCGCGAGGCGCTGAAGGAGATCGCCGCGCTCGGCTCGACGCCGATCGCGCTCGGCGAACGGCTCTACAGCCGGTGGGACTTCAAGTCGGTGTTCGAGGAAGCGGTCGTCGACATCATCCAGCCGGATCTCTCGCATGCCGGCGGCATCACCGAATGCCGCAAGATCGCGGCGATGGCCGAAGCCTATGACGTGGCTGTGGCGCCGCACTGTCCGCTCGGGCCGATCGCGCTAGCCGCATGCCTGCAGCTCGACGCGGTGAGTTACAACTGCTTCATCCAGGAGCAGAGCCTCGGCATCCACTACAATGCCGGCAATGACCTGCTCGACTACGCCGCCAACAAGGACGTGTTCCGCTACCAGGATGGCTATGTCGCCATTCCCGATGGCCCGGGCCTCGGCGTCGAGATCGATGAAGACTATGTGAAGGAACGCGCCCGGGAAGGACACCGCTGGCGCAACCCGGTCTGGCGCCACCAGGACGGCTCATTCGCCGAGTGGTAGGCCGGCCAAGATTCCGACGGATTGGTTTGCGAGACGACCGGTGCGGCAGGAAGTGCAACCAACATCTCCCGAGCGGCGCGCGTGGCGCGATCATCTGAGCAACTTGAGCATGCCGATCGATGGGGCGCCCTCCCCACTGAACCGGCTGGCGCGCGGCAGGATGCTTACCTTGAGCTCGTGGGGACGGATCTATCATACGGCGGTATCGGAGGGCTTCGACCGCATTCGTGATGCAGGAGAGCTCATCGAGCGGGCGCGCACCGAGAGCGCGTTGACAATCTCCTGTCTACCATCTCTGGCAAGCAAGTGGCTGGCCCCACAGCTTTTCGACTGGCAGTGACACCATGCGGGCGCCACAGTTCGGCTGATCGGCTCAGAGCCCAAGGCCCGCTTCGGCGAGGAACAGATCGATTTCCGCATTTCCTGTGGCGCGAAGAGTCGCGACTACGATCACTATGTCGAACTCTTCACCGACTGGGTGGTGCCTGCCTGAGCCCGCCTTAGCTGTCGCTGTGACACGCAGCCATCTCTACCCGGACCCGGAGCAATTCAACCGCAGCTTGGCGGCGCTGCCCGAATGGACCCCGGCGCCCAGTAGCTGGGAGGCGCCGAACCAAGCGCACTGAGGGTGGCGGATTCGATTTCGCTTCGTCTGCCTCTGGCGTACGATGACCTCCGGAATTGTCACCCTGCAATGTCCGCTTCCGGCGGAGGCAAAGCTCTGCTTGAATGGCCGACATTGGACGCAAAGCAGCCATGCATCGAAACTTGATCAGACTAATGTCAGAAGTGCCATTTCGCCGAAACGCGACAACGGTCGCTCAAGTTCAGCACTCGCGATGACTGGCTCGATTCGATGTCCTTGAAATGCGTAAAAACGCTTCGAGGTTCTTCAAACTAGAGGGGGTTCGAGTCCACGTTGTGGGCAACTCTCAAAGAAAAAGGCGATAACAACGGGTTATGCGGATGTTTTGGGCCCGGAGGATGTGCAAGGAACCTTGATTTAATTAACTTTTTCGCGGGCAGATATCAGAAGCCTTTCCGCGTTGTTCCGCGTGGCCTCGCAACTGTATAAAGTACAGCTTCGGCTACGTCCAAAAGACGACAGAAAGCATTGCCGCTTTTTGTTCGGTGTCATGTTTACCTCGTTCGTAAGTCTATTGGGCGACTTGGGACACGGCCGACATCAGTTCCCGCGGGGTTGGCGCCGCAAACATGTATCGCCCACCCTCTGGAACTTCCGTGAAACTCCAGCGGACGATCCCCTGCCGGTCCAGTAGGAACTGACCGATCAGTTGTCCGTGTCCCGTCGCCATCATCTGCTCGTCGGCTTCGGTCACTTCGTAGTGGTCCTTATTGTCGAGGAATTCGCTGGCCGCAAAAGGATCCATGGGACCGGGCAACTCGCCTGGTATGTCGACCCGCATTTTCTTTGCCGCTGCCATCGAGACCTTGTACGGCCAGTTGGTCTCGTCTTGGGTGAATTCGAGATTGGGCAGTCCAAAGGCACGATGCGAAGCGCGTTCAGGGTCGGAAGCCGCAAGCAGATTCGGCATCGGGTGGTAGCGGAAATAGAGTCGCGCCCGCTCGATCGGCGTGTTGACCACCGTCAGGCTCCCGACACCCTTTTCGCGCAGCTCCGGATCAAGCCGCGCCTGAGCGGCGATATGGCGCCGGCAGAACGCGCAATGCAGACCTCGGAAAAGGCCGACCAGCACCGGTTTTTGTCCGCGAAAATCGTCGAGCGCGATCTTGCCTTCCTGGGTTATGGCGTCGAGTACCACGTTCGGCGCACGGTCGCCCGGTTGAAGTGGTACCAAGTCACTCTGCGCGGCCATTTTCCAACCTCCGTCCCGGCTAGTCGAGAAAAGGCAGCACCACAAGCCCTTCCGGGTCGAGCCCGTGCTGGGCGCAAATTCCCTGCGCCAGGGAAAAGTAGCGTTCAGCCTCGGCCAGATTGTCGAGGTCGAGATTGAGCGTCGCAAGGCCATCATAGCACGGAAACAGCAGTTGCGGCTCGCCCGTTTCACGAGCTACGTCCAGCGCCTCATGGAACAAGCCAATCGCCAGTTCCGGACGGCCGTTGCACTGGTGGATCTGCCCAAGCACGATCAACGGCACCGGCAGGTGCTCGCGCTGGTCGAGTGCCCGGTCGATCTCGATGGCCTTCTCCGCAGCGGGCACGCCCTCCGTCGGACAGCGATCCGTGAAGGTACAGCAGGCGACCGCCAGATTGGCGAGCAGGCGCGCTTGGTATCCCAAATCACCAATACGGCGCGCCACATCAAGACCGCGCCGACAGACCTCCATCGCCTTTGTCGGGTCGATGGTCGTGTAAAGCACGCCGAGATTGGTGTAGCCGCGGCAAGCCGTGGCCAGTAGACCGGCAGCTTCGGCCAGTTCGATGCTACGCTCGACTTGGCCAACGGCTTCGCGGTCTCGTCCAAGGCGCGCCAACGCAACAGCCTTGGTATTGAGCGCCTCGGCAGTCACCAGAGTGGCATCACGCCCTATCTCCGACACATGCTCGGTTGTCAGCGTGCGTACGCAATCGAGCGCCGCGTCCGCCCATTTTGCCGCGAGAGCGTTGTCTCCGCTGCGGAACGCCTGTCGGCCACGTTCTTGCCAGAGATGCGCCTGCTCGACCGGGGCATCCGCTCCATCGAGCAGCGCTGCCGCTTCGGCGTAGCGCGATTCCGCGTTGTCCCGCTTGCCGACGTCCCAGAGCAGCCGACCGATCTTACGCAAAACTCGCGCCGAAGCGACTCGATCGGCCGACGTGCGATATGCCTGCAGCACCGTCTCGTAGTGCTGGTGCGCGAGGTCGCGGCGGCCTAACGGGCCGCTCAAATCGGCAATGCGCTCTGCGATTGCCAGTTTGAGCGGTGTTTGCCCTGTCTCGCCCAACGCAATCAGTGCTCGCTCGTAGAAACGAAGGGCGTCGTCGTTGGCGTATATCATGCGAGCGCGATCGCCCGCCGCCTGCAGGTAGTGCGCGCCCCTCTCCCGCTCGGCGCTCTGTGCGAAATGATGACCGAGGGCGGTCAAATCCTCGAGCCGTTCCGGCTTGTCGCCGCACAGTTTCTCCAGGGCAGCACCGACCCGCCCGTGGATGTCGGTGCGGCGTTGCAGGAGAAGGTTCTGGTAGATCACGTCCTGCAGCAATGTTTGCGTAAAGCGGTAGCTTT
This sequence comes from Mesorhizobium sp. CA4, assembly GCF_020165075.1. Taxonomy (NCBI): domain Bacteria; kingdom Pseudomonadati; phylum Pseudomonadota; class Alphaproteobacteria; order Hyphomicrobiales; family Phyllobacteriaceae; genus Mesorhizobium; species Mesorhizobium sp. CA4. The sequence goes on along the minus strand of NZ_JAIUHK010000036.1, from coordinate 48,134 downwards.
GCGACGACACCGAGCCCGATCCGGCAACTTCCTCGATGATTTCCGCATCGCAAAGCAGTTCGCAGCCGGCCTCCAGCCGGCCGGGGTCGACCGCCACGGCTTTCAGGAGCGTGGCATCGAAGCGCGGCCCGATTACCGCTGCTTCCTGGGCTAACCGCCGCACCTCCGGGGGTAACCGGTCGACGCGGGCAAGCAACATTGCCTGGATAGTGGCAGGAATGCCGGTTGCGATTTCGCCTGCCGCAGTCCGCCATCGCTGGCCCTTGCGCACCAAGACACCGCGATCGATGAGGCCGCGCACGATCTCCTCGACAAAAAGCGGGTTGCCGCCCGCACGCTCGAGGATCTGGGCGACAAGGCTGCCTGTGGAGCTTACCCAGCTCTCGCCGAAAAGCGCCGCCAGCAGGCGGCGTCCGTCATCGTTGCTGAGCGGCGAAAGCCTGAGCGCTGTGTGGCTGACCCGAGTTGAGTCGAGCTGGTCGTGGTCCGGCGCCGGACGATGCGTGACCAGCAACATCAACCGCGTGCGTTCCAACCTGTCCATCACGAAACGCAGTGCCTCGAGCGACGCGGCGTCGGCCCAGTGCAGGTCTTCGACGACAATCAACAGCGGCGATAAAGCAAGCCGCCGTTCGATGATTGTGCGGACTGCGTAGAGAATTTGCCGACGCAACTGCTCGGGCTCGACGTGCTGCAACGCGGCATCGGGGTCTCCAAGGCCAAGGACATGGTAGAGCAAAGGCATCAGCCGCTTCGCCTCCTCGCCCTGCAGGCCAAGATCGGCGAGCAAGCCTGCAAGCTTGCCCCGCATTTCCTCCCCATTGTCATTTTGCATCATCCCGGCAGCGCTGCGCACCACGGCGCCCAAGGCGCCAAATGATTGTTCCCCCAGCGGTGAGCACGTGGCCTGCCGCACGGCCACGTTGCGAAAACGATCCTCGTCGCCGACGCGGGCGACGAACTCCTTCACCAACCGCGATTTACCGATACCCGCTTCTCCCACGAGGCGGACAAGCTGAGCCGAGCCGCCGCACGCCTGGTCAAGGCTCGCCAGCATTCTATTGAGCTCCGCACCGCGACCTATTATCGGCGCGCTCAGGCCGAGCGCCTCGAGCCCACGCGCTGCACGCGGATCCGCAAGCGGTGCATCCAGTCGATGGACGAGCACGCTGCCAGCCTTGCCGCGCAGCACGACATCGCCCAGCGACTCATATGAGAACGCATGCCGGGTCAGCCGGTGGGTGAGCTCGCCGACCAGCACCTCACCCGGTGCGGCCAGCGATTGCAGGCGTTGCGCCGTATTCACCGTGTCGCCAGTTACCGAATAGGATTTGGCGGTGCCGATGCCCAATCCTCCAGTAACGACCGGACCGGTATTTATGCCGACGTGGAGCAGCAGAGGCGAGCCGGAGTGGGAGGTGCTTTCGCTGAGCCGCGCCGTCCGGGCGATCATGTCGAGAGCGGCGCGAAGCGCACGCTCCGGATCGTCCTCATGCGCGACCGGCGCCCCGAACAAGGCGAGCAGCGCGTCGCCGATGAATTTGTCGACGAAACCACCAAAGTTTCGCACGGCCGCCGTCAATTCCTTGAACAAGTCGTTCTGCAGCACTTGCATGACCTCTGGGTCGAGCTGCTCGCTGAGCGTCGTGAAGCCGCAAAGGTCCGCGAACAGAACCGTCACCGTTCGGCGATCGGCGTCAGAGGGGGGATGCAGACCATCTTCGCTTTCAATGTTCGCAAGCAGCGACGGAGTTCGAGAAGGCGGCACAATGGTCCGGCTTGCTGTCGTTGCGGGACGCTCGACGGCCTTTGCGGACGCACGAACGCTGGCCCCACATTTTGGACAGAACTCGAAATCAGGTGCGCAAAGGTAGCCACAACTGGCGCATGGCACGGGCTGGCGCTTGCCACACTTCGGACAGAAGGCGAAAACGCGCTCAACCTCGAAACCGCAGCCCAGGCAGTTCATGGAACAAGGCCTCACTTGCGGCCGTGACGGCGTGATCTCGCTACGCGCCTCACGGCCAGGGTGCTCACAAGGATGGACCGATCGCGGCCGGCCAGCAAGCGGCTGCGCAATTTGTCTCGCCGCGGCGCATCGATTGCGGGCACTGGGCGGTCGGCATGAGCGCTTGCCAAAAGCCTGTCCTCAAGTCTCTTTTGCCTGCCTCCAATCCACCTCGAGCTTGACATAGCGGTGCTGCCATCCGATGCCGTTATTCCGTTTTAGACAGTCGCCGACTCTTGCCGAACAAACCAAAAGCTCGATGAACCAGGTAATCGCCGGCTATTTTTCGGGACCCTTGTTCTCCCTTCCAAACAGGCGGGGAAGACGGCGTGGCACATAAACCCCTGGTTTCAATCGTGGTACCTGCGCACAATGCGGAGGCGACGCTGCCGCGCGCGCTCGATAGCCTGCTCGAACAGGAAATGGCCGATTGGGAAGCGACCATCGTCGACGACGCCTCCACGGACCGCACTCCCGCGATCATCGCCGCATATGTAGAGCGCGATGCCCGGTTTCGGACGTTGACCTCTTCCGCCAAGAGCCCCGCCCGCGCACGCAACAGCGGGATTTCGACAGCGCGCGGCCAATGGCTCATGTTTCTGGACGCGGACGATTGGGTGGACGCCAGCTTCCTTGCGAAAATGCTGGCCGCGCTGAAAACCGCTCCCGATGCGGTGGCCGCCTATTGCGGTTCCCGGCGCGTGATGCCCGACGGCGCGCTCACCCCGGCGAGCATCTCGCCGGAGGTTGCTGTCCAGCCCTTCGAAACATTCGCCCGCCGATGTGCCACCCGCACGCACGCGCTGCTGGTAGACCGGGAGACTATCGTTAAGTTGGGCGGTTTCGATGCGTCGCTGCGCACCTGCGAGGTCTGGGATCTATGGCAGCGCCTCGCACGTCTCGGCAAAAATTGGGTGATGGTCGACGAGCCGCTCGCTTATTATCGGATCAGCCTGAACGCGCTCTCTCGCAATTCGACGCAGATGCTGGCAGATGCGGAAATCGTTATCGCCCGCGGCTTTTCTCCTGATCCCAGGGTCAAACACCCCGCATCGGCTCATGCCAGTGGGGCGATCGAGGTCAACGGCGGCACCGCTGCCGAAGCACTCGCGTGGTTTGCGTTGTGGAACGCTGCGTCGGATTGCAGCCGAGGCTCGCTCTCGGTCAACCCGCGGTCCCTTCGCGCGCTCCCGGCAGGACGCAAGCGGGCGCGTGAGATCGCCAAAGTGGTCTTCGATGGCCTTATGGAGGGAAGCCTGTCCGTGCCGGCGCAAATGGCAGCCAGGTGGAATAGGTTCGGCGGGGCCATCACCGAGTTGACCACCGAACTCGGCAAGCTCTGCCGCGATCCCGGAGCGGGTCGCCGCGTCCAGTATCACCTTGAGCAAACGCTTCTCGACTTCGATGACCTTGCCGCGCCGCGCAAACTGGGGCGGACACTCGGACTTCGCGTCAACGCTCGAAATCCGTCCTCGACCGAACTTCCGGAAGGAATCGATCAGATCTATGCCTATCTGATGATGGACGGCCAGATCGCGGCGCGCGTCCAGTTCGGCGCACTCGGGACCGTGACAAGACGTCATTGGTTCGAATTGGCGCTCAATTTCGTGCCCGCTGAGCGGCCTGTACGCCGGCCTGTTCGGGACAGCCACTTCGGCAAACTCGCGCAATTGGCCGCCCAGGCGCGGGAGCTGATTCGGTCGAGCGCCGAAGTTAGGGAGCCTCCTCCAGCGTCGCGGCGCGCACGGGCCAAGGATGGGCAAGACGATGATCGCACGTCGTTCTGGAATCGCTATTTCGCGACCGAGGATCCCTGGAACTACGGTTCGCCCTATGAGCAGGAAAAATATGAGCGGCAGCTCGAAATTCTGCCTGCCGGTCCCATCGGACGGGCGCTTGAGCTGGCTTGCGCGGAGGGCCACTTCACGCGGCAGTTGGCGCCGCGAGTGAACCATCTGACCGCAACTGACATCTCCGCCATAGCTATCGAGCGCGCGCGCGCGCGGTGCGGCGATCAGCCTAATATCGAGTTCGGCGTATTGGATTTCATGGCGGATACGCTGCCGGATGAAATGAATCTGATCTTCTGTTCGGAAGTGCTCTACTACCTGGATGATCTCGCCGAGTTGCAACGCTTCGCCAAAAAAGTCGTTGAGGCGTTGGCGCCTGGCGGCAGCTTGATCACCGCACACGCCTTCGTGCTGCGTGACAATCCTCAGAGGACCGGCTTCGACTGGAACACCTTCGGTGCGCAAGCGATCTCGGAGACGCTCGCAGGGACGGAAGGCCTCGTCCTCGAGCAATCGATTGAGACCGAGCTCTATCGCATAGACCGTTTCCGCCGTCTGTCGCCAAGCGACGTGGCGACGGAACCAATGATCGAACATGCGCCAATCCGCGCGCCCGTCGGAATAGGAGTCGCGCGAAATATCGTCTGGGGCGGGGCGCGGGCCTTGCGCCGCGACGTCGCACGCAGCGAGCGGCGGCAGCGCATCCCTGTCCTCATGTATCACAGCGTCGCCGACGACGGTCCGGCCACGCTCGCCCGTTTTCGGTGCACGCCCGCCGCATTCGCCAGCCAGATGGCATGGCTGCGCGCCAATGGCTTTCACGCGATCAATTCCGAGCAACTGGAACGGTTCATCGCCAACCGTCAGCCTTTCGTTGGCCGCCCGGTGCTCATCACATTTGATGATGGTTTCCAGAACTTTGCCGACCAGGCATGGCCGATCTTGCGCGCGAACGACCTGACCGCGGAAGTGTTCCTGGTGACGGACCTGGTGGGTGAAAGCGCACTGTGGGACGCCGTCAGTGGTCCGCCGACGCCGCTTATGGACGCCGGGACGGTGCGACGCCTCGCCGGCGAAGGTGCATTCTTCGGAAGCCATCTGGCGACGCATCGCGCGATCGATGGTCTGTCGACTTCCGACCTGGCCGCCGAGCTCCTTCGCTCTCGCATGTTCGTCGAACGATGGACCGGTCGGCCAATCGCGACGTTCGCGGCACCCTACTCTGTCACCGACCGACGGCTTGGCCGGCTGGCCAGGGAGTGCGGCTATCAAGCCGGCTTCGGCGGTAGACACGGGCCGGCCGACCTCGATTGCGATCCCATCGACCTGCCGCGCATCGAGATTCGTGGGGATCGCTCGCTCGATAACTTTGTCGCCATTATCGAGGCCGTGCTCGGATGAAGCGGCCGGCCCACCGACAGGCCCCCGTCGACTGCCTCAGGTCGCCTTGATCGCTACCTTGCCGATCTTGCGCCATCGGGCGTTTTCGCGAACCAGTTTCAGGTCGTCGGTCGTCTCGGCAAATGTCCGCAATCGGTATTGCCGAAGCAGGTCCGAAAAGAGCGCCCCTTCCGGCAGGCCGGCCAGTTGCTCGCGGACCGAAATCTTTTCGTCGATGACCCGCGTGCCCCAGGCATTTTCCCGAATCTGCAGCTCCGCGGCCAGATCGCGCTCTTCCGGTGCGTTTTCGTCCAGCGCGGCCAGCAGGATCAAGTGGAAAAGCGCCACATAGCCAATCTGTCTCAGGCCGCCCACGACCCTCACCCGTGGCAATATGGCAAGGACAAGGAACATCAGGAATAGGTTCGGCAGCAGCACGCCCTCCAGCAGCGCCTGCCTGAGGTGCGGTCGCTCGAACGGGACGGAAAGACCACGCGGCCTGTCGGGCTCGATCAGGTGCCCGTTTTCGAGGACGAGCCTGCGCACGCGCTCTTCGCGGATGCCCCAGAAATAGTCCGTGGCATTGGGCAGGAATCTGCCAAATGGACTCGACACGGCCTCCTGCAAGGCATGGTCGAGACGCTGGCGTCTTGCGGGCTGAGTGAGCAGCCTGGAAAGAAGACTGCCGTCATGTTCCAGATGCCGCGCTATGGCTGCCGCGGCGAGCCGATCATCGATGAAGACGGGAACGGCCACGCCGGAACGATCCCAGTTGGCGACCAGATCCTCATTGAGGGCCGTCAGCGCATCGGCCGCGGTTCCAAACACCTTGTCCTGGCTCGCAAGCAGTGTGCCCCGCCAGCGGCTTCCATCCGTTTCATCGCCAACCGCTTCAAGCGCGCGCTTGTTGAGGGAGACAGGACCGGCCACGCAGACGCTCTTGCGGCACAGTTTGTGGCGCCCCAAGCCAAACAGGTTGACCTTGTCGTCGCCGACATCGAGCCATCCCGGCCCCTCCCGGCCAATGGTCTCCATGGTCATCGTTGTTCCCATGAAGCCGAAAAAGGCCGACAACCCGTTTTCTACCGCGCCGAGCCAGGCAAGCAGCAGGGCATCGAAGGTAATCCGATCCATTAAGAGGAGGCAGTGCAGGCCGGATTGAAGGACCGGTCTGTGCTCGAACTCTTCGAGGACCTTGGCGACCTCCTCAGGCTGCATGATTGCATCGAGGCGCTGTCGCAGGACGTTGCGCAGGATCGAGCGGGCGGCGATCGCCGGGCCCGATACAGGCCTCGCCACCGGCCGCCACAGATGGCGAGCGTAATCGGAAACCGGTGCATTCCAGTTCTGCTCGACGTCGCGCACGACTTCTGGGCAGAGCAGCGACAACACAGCCAGAATTTCCATCGGAGGCGTAGGGGTTGGATCAGCGACAGCGGTCATTGGTCCCGTCTAGCCGCATGTGGTGCAAACGCCAAGGGAAACAGGGCATCTTAGAACCGCAGTCGGGCCATGCTCAGCAGGTCGTGGTACTGCCCGTCGGTAAAGCCGGCCTTCACATGCCGACCTTCGACCTCGAAGCCGTGGCTCGTGTAGAGACGGACGGCCGGTTCGTTGTCGGCATAGACGGTCAATTCGACCCGCTTCAAGGCCCGCCAGTTATCGGCCACGTCAAGCAGCGCGCCGAGGATGGCAGAGCCGATGCCCTTGCCGACAAAGGCATCATCAAGGCCGACATTGATCTCGCCGATATGCGAGCGGCGCGGCGAATCCTGCACGACCAGGTTGCCATGGCCGACGACCTTGCCGTCGAGCTCCGCGACGATCCAGGTGGTTTCCTGGCCGGACTTGGCGATGCGCCGCTCCACCTGCTCCACCCTCTCGAAGGGCATCCTGAGAGTGCCCTGGCGGAAGCCTGGCATGTTAAAGATAGCGCAAAGCGCCTCCGCATCGCTTGGCCGGACGGATCGAAGCAGCGGCTGGATCTTCTCGGACGATGGCGGGGTCGTGCTGGTCATAGCGTTTCCGACGAAGGCAATCGGTCCGGCACGATGCACCGGACGCCACCCGAAAATCCAGTCATGTCCGTAATCTATAATGCCGATTGCGGGCTAAAATACCGGAAAGCGGCGTAGAGTTTGAAGGCGCCGCTGAAACCGATCCAGCCGAAAAGGGCGAGCCAGCACAATGTCTCAATTGCCGTCCAGTCGATCCGGTGCACCGTAGCGTCGGTGACGATGAGGCCGAGGATGGCAAGCAGGCCAACCAGAAATTGCGCCAGCCCGAGAACCAGCAGTTCCTCACGCGGAGCGTTTTTCCAGAGGAGATACACGCCGCCGGCGCCGGCGAGGAAGATGGCGCTGTAGACCTGAGCGTGGAAGGGATCGACCGGCCACGGCCAGCTGCTGCTGACCACCCGGGGAAACAGCAACATGCCGACGCCGTATAGCCCAAGGATCGTCGTTTCCGTTGACATGTAGCCGCGCCATGCGGGGGTTAAGGCCACTCCTTTTGCCGCAGGACGGGCCCTGGCCCGCCACAGGAACAGCCCGGATACCGCGGCCGAGACAAGATAGACCAGGAACCAGAGCCAGGCCGCTTTTCGTTCGAAGTTGAAATAGCCCAGATTGATGAACGAAGCCGCTGACACGATGACTGTGAAGATGAAGGCCATGACCAGCACCAGCCTGCCGGGCGACCAGCGATTCCAGAACAAGAGCGCCGCCATCACCGCCATTTCGGCGGTATAGAAGCCGCCGAGGAAGCGGGCGCTGAACGGCGTGACGGGCCAGGGCCAGCGCGGCTTGACCAGGGCGGGCGCGAAAAACAGCCCGGCGCCCACGATCAGGACGATGATGACAGCCGCGGAGAAAAGGCGCAGGGCCCCTGGAAATGGCGGATTGTCGGATTTTGGCATGGGAGAGAGCCCCAAAACATCGATGCCCATGCGCCATCATAGTGCCGGTTGGAGTCGGAGAAAATCCGTCGAACGGAAATCGACCGTCGCCGTGCTTGTCTATTCGAATTGGCCGTACGGTCCGTTTCGAAGTAAAATGCGTCATTCGGACCAAGCGCGGTCCGGTCAACACGCCCCCGGGCGCATTTTTCCGGAGCCTTTACCATGAACGAAGCTCAGGATCTGTTCTCGCTTCTGCGGCAATCTAGCGATGTCGATCCGATGGCGATCGACGCGATCAAGCGGACCATCGCGGAGGGCGAGGACCGCGAGCTTTGCCGTATCAATGTGCCGGCCTTCGCCAGCAAGCATGGCCTCGACGAGGAGCGCGCCATCGGCGCCTTTCTCCACGCGGCGCGGGTGGGCGTCTTCGACATCTCCTGGAATGTCCTGTGCCCGGGCTGCGGCGGCGTGCTCGACACCAACGCCACGCTGAAAACCGTGCAGAAGGACGAGTACACATGCGCGCTTTGCGCCACGGGCTATTCGCCGACCCTCGACGAGATGGTCGAGGTGACATTCACCGTCAGTCCCCGCATACGCAGAATCGCCGCCCACAATCCGCATGAGCTGCCGTCGCTGGAATATTTCCGGCAGATCTATTGGGCGTCCGGCGTCGATCTACCCGATGAAGACTTCGCGAAAATCATGGAAGATATCTCGCTGGAGGACATCGAGCTTGCGCCCGGTGAAAAGGCGGTTCTGACAGTACAGCTTCCGTCCGATTTCATCATCGTCTTCGAGCCGGTTACCCATTCGGTGCAGTTCATCGACGTGAAGGGTGAGCCGACAAAGGAGCGCCGAAGCCTTTCGTTGGTGTTCGACCGCGACCACGTCCAGAGCCAGACGCTGGAGATGCAACCTGGGCCGTTGCGCATTTCGCTTGAGAACAGGACCGACACACGCGTGCTGCCGACGGTCTTCATCGCCGGCCAGGGCTTGCACGATCTGCTGGGCAAACGCCGGCCCTTCCTCACAGCCAAGCGCCTGCTCACCAATCAGACGTTCCGCGATCTCTATCGCACGGAGACGCTCGACATCAACCAGCGCCTGAAGATCACCAGCCTGACCTTCCTGTTCACCGACCTACGCGGATCGACCGCGCTTTACGAGCGGGTGGGCGACCTTTCGGCCTTCGATCTCGTGCGCGCGCATTTCCAGGTTCTGCACGAGATCGTCGCGGCTGAAGCTGGCGCGGTGGTGAAGACGATCGGTGATGCGGTGATGGCGACGTTCGCGACGCCTGACCGTGCGATTGCCGCAGCCCTCAGGATGCGCGACGCCATGCGTGCGCTCAACGACAAGAGCGGGCGCGAGGATCTGCTGCTCAAGATCGGAATCCATGCCGGTCCCTGCATCGCCGTGTCCATGAACGAGCGACAGGACTATTTCGGCCAGACGGTCAACATTGCTTCGCGGGTCCAGAACCTTGCTAACGCACAGGCGATCTTCGCCACTCATGCGGTGGTCGACGACAATCTTACCGCCGATCTACTGCACAGGAAGGCGCTGACGCCAGTGCCGCACGAGGTCTCGCTGCGCGGCATTGAGCGGGAGATAGCAGTATATACGATCCCCTGAACTTGGGTCGTCTCTGCCTCTCACACCCGCACATAAATAAAATAACGATCGGCGGGCACCGAGGGCGGCGCCGGGAGGCGTTGCAAGTGCGGGTGATCGAGCGGCGTGCCACTGACGGCGATGCCGCCGACGCGAAGCAGGCGCGCGATCAGGTCGGGAAGCCAGGTAGCGGTCACTGCGTCGCGATCTTCATAGCCGGTGCCGATGTCGGCGTGAACGAGGGCGGCGTCGATGCCGATGAACCTGATCGCCGTCTCGCGTATTTCGCCGAGCACGAGGTTTTCAGCTTCGGGAATTGAGCTGGAGTGGGCGGCCAGTGCGCGGTCGAACGCAACGATCCGGCGTCCGGGCAGGCGCTCGCTCAGATGATGAAAGGTCCGGCCATTGCCGAGACCGAGCTCGAGGACGGGGCCCTCGATGGTCGCCACCCGCGCGCAGACTTGATCGAGAATGTCGCGCTGTGCGGTAAGCCTGCGGATGAAACTCTCGAGCCGACTCATTTGGTGTGTGTCCCGAACCAGCTAAGAGATCGGCACGCACGGCACCGGAACGATCCGCGGCTGAAGCCCGAGGGCGATGTAGTAAACCCCGATCGGACCTCGCGGCATATAGAGCCGAATGATGAACACTGCAACAACCGAAAAGGCTGCCGAGAAGGATCATGCCCGGTGGAGTCGGTAGCCGGCGCAAGGCGCAACGCGATGTCACTTGTAGGGGTCTGCGGCGTCCCGCAAGCCGTCGCCGAGGAAGTTGAACGCCAGGATGACGAGAATGACGGGGAGGATCGGCAAAAGCAGCCATGGATAGAACGCGATCACGCTAACGCTGCGCGCCTCGGTGAGCAGGATGCCCCAACTGGTTATCGGCGCCCTCAGACCGAGCCCGAGGAAGCTCAGCGCCGTCTCGCCCAGGATCATGCCGGGGATGGAGATCGTCGCCGTGGCGATCAGATGCGACATGAAGCCGGGAATGAGGTGCCGCCGGATGATGCGGCTGCTGCTGGCGCCCATCAATTGCGCCGCCAGAACGTAATCCTCCTCGCGCAAGGCCAGAAGCTTTGAACGCACGGCCCGCGCCAGCCCGGTCCAGTGGAGCAGCCCGAGGATGACGGTGATGCCGAAATAGATCAGGATCGGACTCCAGGTTATCGGCATGATCGCCGCCAGAGCCAGCCATAATGGAATGCTGGGAATCGATTGTAGGACCTCGATTATCCGTTGAACTATCAGGTCGAACATACCGCCATGATAGCCGGCCAGTCCGCCGATGACGATGCCAAGGACGAAGCTGAAACCGATGCCGACGAGGCCGATTGTCAGTGAAATGCGTGCGCCGTAAATGATGCGCGAGAGCACATCGCGCCCCAGCCTGTCGGTGCCGGCCAGAAAGAGCTGGCCGTTTTCGGCAGGGCAGACAAGATGCCTGTCACCTTCGATCAAGCCCCAGAATAGGTACCTGTCGCCCTTGCAGAAGAAACGAATCCGCTGAATATCATCCTGCCTGTCCATATAGTTCCGCTTGAGGGTTTCCATATCCAGCCTCATTTGGCGGCCATATACGAACGGCCCGATAAACTGGCCGTCGTGGAACAGGTGCACCCGCTGCGGTGGCGAATAGATGTAGTCCATGTTGCGCGTGTGCAGATTGTAAGGCGCCAGGAACTCGCAGATCAGTATCCCAAGATAAAGCGCTGCGAGGAATATGCCGGATATGAGGGCAAGCCGGTGCCGTCGGAATTTCCACCACATCAGCCGTAACTGCGACGCCTGGAAGACTTTCGACTGCTCAGGCGTCATCGCCTCGACTGACTGCAGGTCAAAGGGCGCAATGGAAACGTAGTGTTGCAGTGGAGCTCCCGGCGCGGGCAGCGGCGATTGCGTGTTCATTTGGTGCTGCCGCCCTGCAAACGAATTCGCGGATCAAGCAGCGCCAGCGCCAGGTCGGAAATCAGGACACCGATGACCGTCAGGAAGGCCAGGAACATCAGGAACGATCCTGCCAGATACATATCCTGGCTTTGCAGCGCCCTGATCAGCATCGGCCCGGTCGTTTCCAAGGACAGCACGATCGCGGTGATTTCGGCGCCGGAGATGATGGCCGGCAGGATGGAGCCTATGTCTGAAATGAAGAAATTGAGCGCCATGCGCAGCGGATATTTGACCAGCGCCTTGAAGGGATGAAGGCCCTTGGCGCGCGCGGTCACGACATATTGCTTGTGAAGCTCATCGAGCAGATTGGCGCGCAGCCGCCGGATCATGCTTGCCGTGCCACCGGTGCCGATGATCAAGACCGGGATCCAGAGATGGGCGAGGATCGACTTCGCCTTGGCCCAGCTCATCGGCTCGCCGAGATATTGCTGGTCCATGAGATGTCCGATGGACGTGCCGAACCAGATGTTGGCGAAATACATCAGGATCAGCGCCAGCATGAAATTCGGAATGGCAAGGCCGAGAAGGCCGAGGAAAGTCAGACCGTAGTCGCCCCAGCTGTATTGATGGGTGGCTGAGTACATGCCGATCGGAAAGGCGATGAGCCAGGTGACGATGATCGTGACGAAGGAAACCAGCACTGTCAGCCACATTCGGTCCCCGATGACGTCGCGAACCGGCAGCTCGTACTCGAACGAATAGCCGAAATCGCCATGCAGCATCCCGCCGACCCAGTAGAAGTAGCGAATGACCGGCGGCTTGTCGAAACCATACTCCTTGCGCATCATCTGGATGCGATCGGAATCCACCGCTTCGCCCTGAGCCCGAAGCTCTGCAACATAGCTGTCGAAATAGTCGCCTGGGGGAAGTTCGATGATCGTGAACACCAGCGCCGATATGATCAGCAGCGTTGGAACCATCACAGCAATGCGCCAGACAATATATCGAAGCACGCTTAGGACTCTCCAAGCCAGAATGTGTCAGGCATATAGACACCGAAATAGGCGGTCGGGTCATAGCCGTAGAGCGCCTTGTCAGGCAGATTGCGCAGCCGCGAGGACGCCAGAATAGGCTGATGCGTTCCGTTCACCGTGCCGATCGAAAACACCTGATCGGTGTAGATCGACAACATTGAATGCCAGATTTCGGTGCGCTCAGCGGCTCCGGTCGAAGCGTTCCAGCGCTTGAGCAAAGCCATCAACTCGACGACAGGCGGAAGATCTGGCGCCTCGCCGAGCGTCCCATGGGACAGGTAGTGAGAACCCCACAGCGGCCATTGCAGTTGGTCGTCCATGGTGGGAGCCAACTGGGACGGGTTCATGTCGGCTGTCGGCACGCCATTGTCGATGCCCGACCATATCGAGATCATGATCTCGCCGCCAAGCGCGCGGCTGCGGAAGATGTCGCGCTGCGAAGTCCGGACGAACAGGGCGATACCGATCTGGCGCCAGTGATCGGTGATGAGTTCGAGCGCGTCGGTTTCCAGCGTGCTTTCGCCAGCCGTTTCCACAATGATTTGCGCCGGGCGTCCATCGGGAAGTATCCGGAGGCCGTCATCGTCACGCCTCTGAAGCCCGACCTCATCGAGCAGCGCATTGGCCTGCTCGGGGTCATGGGCGACCCAGGCTTTCGCGAGTTCCGGCCGGTAAAGCGGGCTCTCCGGCAGGACCGTATCGGCACTTTCCTGCGCCAATCCGTAGAACACCGCCAAATTGATCTCGCGCCTATCCACAGCAAGCGAAAGTGCGCGACGCACGCGCACGTCGCGAAAAAGGCCGCGCCACACCTGGTCGGCACAATTCAGATTGGGCAGTAGCGCCAGCCGCGAACCCTGCGTGCGTTTCCACAGATGCATCTTGACCGGATAACGTTTCTCCGCATCCTTCAGGAATGAATAATCGGAAAAGTCAATTCCCATGCATTGCAGGTCGCTCTCGCCTGCACCGGTCTTGGCGGAAATGATCGCCGACGAGCTGACATTCATGACCACCCGGTCAACATAGGGCAGTTGCCGGCCATTCTCGTCTATTCGATGAAAGAACGGGTTCCGCTCGAAGATGAACTGCTCGGCCGGCGGCTTGGTCCGGTTCTGCCAGGGATCGAGCGTCGGCAGTTCAGGATTCTCCGGGCGATACTGGCGCGACATGCGGATATGCAGGAGCGTCCATTTCTTGGCCCTGTTCTCCTCCATCAGGCCGGCAAGCCGGAATGCGTCCTGGTATTTCTTGTGGAACTGCTTGAGATAGGCGGCCGGCAGAACAAGCGAGAGCGGCGAAGCGCCAGCCAGCTTGGGGAGGAAGTCGGGATTAGGCGCATCCCAGCTATAGCGGACCGTCAGCGGATCGACGATCTCGAAGCGTGGCGGCTTGCCGTCCGCCAACAGGGTCGGGGGAAGCCCGCCTTGCGTAAGCTCATCGTTCAGCCAGACATCTTCCCAGCAATAGCGAAAGTCCTCCGGCGTCAGCAAGCTGCCGTTAGACCATTTATGTCCTTCCCGTATCTTGAAAGTGAAGACGCGATCGTCCGCCACGTCGAAGCTTTCGAGAATGTCGGGTTGCAGGTTGAGCTTTTCGTCATAGCCGACCAGGCGAGTATATCCGTAGATGGTCATCATCCGGATATCTTTCTGGCTGCCGATGATCGTGCGCAGCGTGCCGCCATACTGGCCGGGCTGCCGGCCGATCGCAGCGAGGTTCACCACGCGCGGCCTCTTGGGCAGGCGTTCGGCGAGTGCCGGCAGCGCCAGGGCCTTCAGCAGCGGCTGAAGAAATTCCGGCTCCAGATCGCCGGCGTGCAACGTGCTCGGCACAAACGCCGAAGCCATGAGCCCAAGGATGGCGCGCCGGCTGATCAATGGCGTAGCTCGCTCGCATCGGCCGAGCGTCGGGCCAGAACGAGATGGCCGCCGCCAAGGTCGAGCGGCGACAGCACGTCCGCTTCGCCCTCATCGCGAAATTGCGGTCCCCAGGCGCTGGTGTCGGAAGCGCCGCTGAGCTTCAGCGTCTTGAAATCCATCGGCCTGTCGAGATCGGGGAAGGGTACCGCGGCGAGCAGTGAGCGCGTGTAGGGGTGGACGGGTTTCCTTAGCAGAATTTTGCGCGGCGCAAGCTCGACGATACGCCCGCCGCACATCACTGCGATGCGGTCTGCCATGTAATCCACCACCGCCAGGTTATGGGATATGAACAGGTAGGTAAGGCCCAACTCCCTCTGCAGGTCTTTCAGAAGGTTCAGGATCTGGGCCTGGACAGAGACATCGAGCGCCGAAACCGGCTCGTCGCAGATCAGCAGTTCGGGCCCCAGCGCCAACGCGCGCGCGATGCCGATACGTTGACGCTGCCCGCCGGAGAAACTATGTGGATAACGCTTGATGAAGCGCGGATCGAGCCCGATCGCCTGCATTAGGCTCTTGACCGTGGCGAGTCGGGACGCGGCATTGCCACGTTGATGGATTTCCAGCGGCTCGCTCAAGATGTTCTCCACCGTCATGCGAGGTGAAAGCGACGAAACCGGATCCTGAAAGACCATCTGGATTTTCGCGCGCAGCGTGTGGAGGGCGCCTCCCTCGCCTTTGAGGACGTCGATCGGTCCATCGCGGCCGTTGAAGATCACAGAGCCGCCGCTAGGGGTGACAGCCCGCATGAGGATCTTGCTGACGGTGGTTTTGCCGGAGCCGCTTTCGCCGACCAGACCCAGGCACTCACCCCGCCTGATATCGAAGCTCACGCCGTCCACGGCGCGAACAGAGGGTTGATGATCCCCGCCGAACCATCCGGACTTGCGGACGGTGAAGGTCTTTTTCAGATCCTTGACCGACAGCAGGATGTCGTCCGGCCCCTTCGATGCCGGCGCGGTCTGCTTGCCGAGTAGGTTTCCGACATTCACCGGCACCTCGCGCAGCGCCTTTAGCCTTTCGCCAGGCTTCAGGTCGAAATGCGGAACGGCTGCCATGAGCCCCTTAAGGTAAGGGTGGCCTGGCCGGCGGAATATCGCCTCGACGGGCCCCGCTTCCATGATCTCGCCATGGTAGATGACCACCACCTCGTCGGCGACATTCGCGACCACGCCGAGGTCGTGCGTGATCAGCAGCATCGCCATGTTCAGCTTGGTCTGAAGCCCGCGCAGCAATTGCAGGATTTGCGCCTGGATGGTGACGTCCAACGCCGTCGTCGGCTCATCGGCGATCAACAGGGCGGGCCGGCAGATAAGCGCCATGGCGATCATGGCGCGCTGACGCAATCCGCCCGAAAGTTCGAAGGGACACATGTCATAGGCGCGCTTGGGATTGGGGAAGCCGACAAGGCTGAGCATTTCCTCGGTCCGCGCCCTGCGCTCTGCCCGGGCCATGGGCGTATGAATCTGCAGGGATTCGCTGACCTGGTTGCCGATCGTGTGCAGCGGCGACAGCGATGTCATCGGCTCCTGAAAGATCTTGCCGATGCGGCTGCCTCTCAACGCGCGGATTTCGGGCCCGTCACGCAACATCTTGAGAATATCCTGCGTCGTGCCGGGCTTTTCAGGATCGGAAAACAGGATCCGGCCACGAACATGGGCTGTGTTCGGCAAAATGCCCATCACGGCCTGGCTGAGAACCGATTTTCCGGAACCTGACTCCCCCACAAGCGCGGTAACCTTACCGGGCAGGACGCGAAGATTTGCGCGCCTGACGGCATGCAACGGCCCCCCCATGATGGGAAAAGCGATGCCAACGTCTTCGATCCGCAGCAGATCGACAGCCGAATTCATTCTTACACCAGCCCCACTCTGGCAGCTCCGAAAGCGAGACTAGCGCATTGCCAGCGCAGAGCAACTTGGATTCGAAGCGGTCGTCAGGGGCGGGACGACCGAACTGGCTACAACAGCCGATCGGCCCAGATAGGTGGCGGTTACTGGAGCTTACTCCGGTCGCCCGCCGCCATGCGCGCGGCGTCGCGATGAAGCAGCATGACCTGCTCGGCGTCCGATCTTCGGACCTGAATCGGCTCCGGGGCACTGTCTTCATCGAGTGCGAGAGCTCCCGACAGATCGGGTGAAAGCACCGTCAGCTTCTGCTTGATGCCAGCCAGTTCCTCGTGGCCGAGCGTCAGCCAGCTGTGGGCGCCGCAATAGGCGGCGAAGTCTTTGCTGGCCAGAACGCTGTGCGGATATTTCTTGGTCAGGGTCTGGAGGCGCTGGACCTCGTTCACAGCCGAGCCGAAGACAGAGAATGTGAGCCGGTCGGTAAGCCCGACATTGCCGAACATCACATTGCCGACATGCAGCCCGATACCAAATTTGATGTCGGACAACCCCTGCTCCTTTCTGCGCAGGTTGAGATCCATCATACGCGCGCTGGCCTTATGCGCGGCCGAAAGCGCAGCCTGGCAGGCGATCTCGGACTGCGAACGGTGCCTTTCGCAAGGGTAGACGGCAATGAAGCCATCACCAATGAAACTCATGATCTGCCCGCCATTGCGATTGAAAGGTGCGGCAACGGCGTCAAAAAACTGGTTCAGCGTATCGATATAGATTTCCCGGCCGGAGGTCTCGGCAAGCCTCGACGATCCGCGCATATCTCCCATTACCAATGCGGCCCGGATTGTATCGCCCTCGCCGCGCTTGATCTGGCCGTCAAGCACGCGCCTGCCAGCGTCGCCGCCGAGATAGGTGGTGATCATGTTGTCGGCGAGCTTAGTGAGTACCGCCATCTTGGTGGCGATAGCGAGATGGCTCTGGATGCGCAGCAGCGCCGAAATCATGCTGTCGCTGAAGCCCGCGGCGCTGTCGGTGGACCAGGACCCCATCATGCCCTGACTGGTGTTGCCGCTGAAGGGATGGACGAAAGCCATGTAGTCGGTTATGCCCATAAGCCGGAGGTCGTCGAAAACAGGAAACTCCGACACCACAGGCGGGTCGAGCCGGCGTCGCAGATGATCGAGCTTATTGCTGAGCAGATGGTAGTATGGGCTGGTCAGGAATCTTTCAGACGGCACGCCGGCCTCCTTGCGGAAGCCTTCCACTTCCATGCCTTGGCCGCGAACCCAGGTGAAGCCAAGCGCGTCATAAAGCGGATGAAGCATCGAGAAGCTCAAATGCACCCGCTTCAGCGGCAGGCCGGCAGCAGCCAGCCGTTCGCAAAAGCCATTTACCAATGTTTCCAGGTCCTTGCCCGCCAGCGCCGATTGGTTCAGCCAATCGGCAACCTTATCCATGAGAGTGGTGGAAATTTCTGCGTACGATGTGCTCATTCTATCTCGAAATCCGTCGAAGACTCTGATCTGCAGTTCCAACGACCAACGATAAGACACCCGAAGTCAACAAGGCCGTCGTCGGGGCAAAAGCGCGAAGAATTTCCCCGATGACCATCTTTGCGGCAAAGGGAAGGCGTAAAGGCATCTGTGTTTCGTGCCGTTATGTGGCGAGGCAGCCGGCGGAACGCAACTACGATCCTGATACCGCGCAAGAAATTCGCCGGCTCAGATGCCATCAGGCCTTCACCACCGTCTCCCGGTCCAGCCCGAGGCGGCCAAAAACATTGCGCGTGTCGACGATCAGAGGGGCGTGATCAGCGATCGTCTGATAGTCGATTGCGTCGTGGTCGGTTGCAACGACGACAGCATCGAAAGCCTTCAGGATCGCCTCGGTCAATTCGATCGAGCGGCGCCCCTTGATCGCCATATGCTCCCGTGTGGTCGGTATCTCGGTAACATGCGGATCGTGGAATTCCGCCTTGCCGCCCCAATCCTCGATGAGTTCAATGAGCCGCAATGAAGGGCTTTCGCGGATATCGGGCACATTCTTCTTATAGGCGAGCCCGACGATGAGAATGCGCGAGCGGCTGAGCGCCTTGCCGCAGCGCCGGTCCAGTGCCTTCGCCAGTTCATCGACCACATGACGCGGCATGGCCGTGTTGATCTCTGCCGCCAGCTCGATGAAGCGGGTCGGCAGTTCGTATTCGCGCGCCTTCCACGTCAGGTAGAAGGGATCTATCGGAACGCAGTGCCCGCCAAGTCCGGGGCCAGGATAGAACGGCATGTAGCCGAAGGGCTTGCTCTTTGCCGCCTCAATGACTTCCCAGATGTCAATGCCCATCGCCCCGAGCACGACTTTCAACTCGTTGACGAGAGCTATGTTGACCGAGCGGAAGATGTTCTCCGTCAGTTTGACCGCCTCGGCGGTCGCGGTGGTGGAAACCGGAACGACGGTCTTGACCACCCTATGGTAGAAAGACTGCACGAGCGTCGCCGCTTCAATCCCGTCACCTGCCACGACCTTAGGGATCGTCGCGACTTCAAAGCTGCGGTTGCCGGGATCCTCGCGTTCGGGCGAGAAGCCGAGGAAGAAGTCTATCTTCGACCGCAAGCCGGTTTCTTCCAGTATGGGCTTGATCACGTCGTCGGTGGTGCCGGGATAGGTGGTCGATTCCAGCACGACGAGCTGGCCGGGACGCATATGCTTGGCGATGGTGCCTGCCGTGGTCCTGACAAAGGAGAGATCCGGCTCACGGTTTTTCGTCAGCGGTGTCGGAACGCAGATGATGATGACCTCGCAGACGGCCAGTTCCGCAAAATCCGCAGTGGCGCGGAACCGTCCGCTCGCCACCTGGCCGGCAAGGGTTGTCGACGTCACCGCCTCGATGTAGGACTGGCCGTTGTTCAGGCTCTCGACCTTGTGGGCTTCGATGTCGAAGCCCGAAACCGGGAAGCCGGCGCGTGCAACCGCAACCGCCAGCGGCAATCCGACATAGCCCAGTCCGATCACGCCGACTTGCGCGGCGCGTGTCGAAATCCGGTTTAGAAGTTGGTCATATATCGATCGTGAGGCGTCCAAAAATCTGCTTCCCGTCAATTCGGACAGGCTGTCCGTTCCATGGCGAGGCTCATTAGGCTCCACGGACCATGGCCGAGGCATATTGCGGAAGATCGGTTTCCGCAAGCCGTCATCAAACCGGCGCCTTCGCCTTCAGGCTTGCGGCAGCCATCGCATAGCCGCCGGCCGCGCCATCGATGAAATGAAGGTGATCGCGCTGGAGCGGCGAAGCGACGAGGCATGTCATCAAGGCCGATTTCTGGCGGTGCAGGCCATAGGTGCAGACGCCCGCCTCTTCCGCCTGTTTCAGCCGGTTCTCGATCCGTTGCAAGACGTCCGCGTCCACGTCGATGGTCATCTTCAAGCCGTCGTCGAACTTCCGAAAATCCGAATTGCTCGCCACGTCGCGTTTGTAGACCTTCGGGTCGAAACTGCCGATCGTCCAGCCAAATCTATCGGTGACAGCCGTAAGCGTCATGAGGAACACTACCCACAGCTTCGTCAGCCATCGCCTTCCAGCCGGCGCCGTGGCCCGCGCCTCGATATCGAGCCCGGCGGGCAGCAAACTGTAGGCCGGCCCGTCCGCCGGTACGGGGTGACCATCGCGTTCCTGCCTGCCGGCAAGGGCGATGATGTCGGAAACCAGCAACTGAAACCCGCGTAAGTCGCGCGACGCCCGCGGTATGGCTATGATCGAGACGATTTCGCCATGTCGGGCTTCGATCGGGTTCCAGCGGCAGGAGAGGCCGGTCAGATCCGGCCGCGCGCCGGGCGGCGCGGGATCGATCCGGTAGCGCCCCGCTTTCATCTCGGCTTCCGCCCAGCTGCCGCCACCGCCGGCGAACATGGCATAGAAGACCGCTTCGGAGGCCTGGAACCTCGCCACGCGAACGTCGAGTCCTTGCGCTCTTATATCCCTTATCGGCACGATTGCGGCACGCAGGGCCAGGCCCAGTTCGTCCGCCACCCATCTCTGGACAGCGGCAAGCGCGTTGCGGGTGATCTCCAGCGCCGAGCCGGGAAACGCCACGAGCGCGCCGTCGCCGCCGAAGACAAAGGGAAAATCTTGCCGACCCAGCGCATTGAGCAGCGCCGAAATGACGCTGGCGCCGGCCATATTGACGGTTTTATAGTGCCCAGCCTCGATCGCCTTGGTCGAGCCGACGATGTCGGCGGTGGCCAGCGCCCAGTCATCGGGGAGAGGCCGATAATTGTCGATATCGGCGACGCTTCCGAACTTTGCGAAGACCGGCAGGGAAGCGACAAACGGGTGGGGCGCGGCAGCTGTTTCCATCGGCATCAGATAGCACATTCCACTGCTTGAAGGGTGAAGTCGATCATGCTTGGAAATTGACTTGCGCCGGCTTTCCGATGATAGGGTCCGGCGATGCGAATTGCCTTCTACGCACCGCTGAAGTCACCCAATGATCCCGTTGCCTCCGGTGACCGCCAGATGGCACGGACGCTGATCAAGGCGCTGGAACGCATGGGGCATAGCGTCGAACTGGCATCTGAATTGCGCTTCTATCTACGCGAACCGGAGCCGAAAAGTTTCGATGCGCTCAAGATCGAGGCCCGGGAGGAAGCAGCGCGGATGACAAGGCTTTGGAATCGCGACGGCAAGCCCGATCTCTGGTTCACTTATCATCCCTATTACAAGGCGCCCGACCTGATCGGGCCCGAGCTGGCGGCGGCCTTTGCTGTCCCCTATGTTACAGCGGAAGCCTCCTATTCGAGGCGGCGCAACGCCGGTTTGTGGACTGATACGCAAGCGTTGGTGGCGCGAGCCGTCGAACAGGCGGCGCTGAACATATGCTTCACGCAAAGGGACCGCCAGGGACTGGCGGATGCGGTACCTGGCGCCACTTTCGGCATGCTTTCGCCATTCATCGATACATCGGGATTCCGGGAAACGCCGGCACGGGGCTGTCCGACGCGCCTCGTTACCGTCGCCATGATGCGCCCGGGCGACAAACTCGAAAGCTATCGCATGCTGGCGCAAGCGCTCGGTTCGATCGGTCACCTGCCCTGGACCATGTCGGTCGTCGGGGGCGGGCCTGCCCGTGACGAGATCAAGGCGCAATTCGCCGGCTTGCCCGCCGGCCGTATCGAATGGCTCGGCGCGATTGAGCCTGCCGCCGTGCCGGATGTCCTCTACAGCGGAGGAATTTACGTCTGGCCGGGCTTCGGCGAGGCCTATGGCGTAGCCTATCTTGAAGCGCAGGCCGCCGGCCTTCCGGTGGTGGCTCAGGACATCGCCGGCGTGCCGGAGGTCGTGCGGGATGGCCTGACCGGGTTCCTCACTCCGCCGGGCGATGTGACGGCGTTCGCTTCAGCCATTGAAAGACTTCTGGCCCGTAACGACCAAAGAACCATCATTGCGGCTGAAGCCAGACGTTTCGTCCTCGAAGAACGCTCCCTCGGTGCCGCGGCAGCGCGTCTGGCCGAACTTCTCGCGAAGATCCCGGTTTCATGACATCGGATCGAATCTGGCAACCCTTGGTGGAAGAACTGGCGCGCTGGCAACGGGCGGACCGCAAGGCAGAGTTCTGGCTGCGCGACGATGACGCCGTGGATCCGACGCCTGCGCTCGATCGGCTGCTCGACCTCACCGATGAATTCACAATTCCGGTCAGTCTAGCCGTCATTCCGGCCCTGACTGATGGGAAGCTGGTCACCCGGCTTGACGAGGCGCTGCATGCCACAGTCATCATCCATGGCTGGGCGCACCGAAATCATGCGCCGGAGGGCCAGAAAAAGCAGGAGCTCGGCCCGCATCGGCCACGCGAGGCGGTGCTCGATGATATGGCTCGCGGGCGGTCGCGCATAATCGGCCTGCACGGCGCACGTGCCGTTCCGATGCTTGTGCCGCCCTGGAACAGGATCGACGCCGGCGTGGTATCCGAGCTTGGATCGATAGGTTTTACGGCATTGTCGGTCTATGGGCCGCCCAAGCCGGCTTCGCTGGCGGTCATCAACAGCAATGTTGACATCATGGACTGGCATGGCACGCGCGGTTGCCGCGATCACGGCATATTGGTTCAGACCATCATCGCGCAATTGCGGCACGCATTCGACGGCGGCGAGCCGGTCGGCCTGCTCACCCACCATCTCGTACACAATGGATCGGCCTGGCTTTTCCTTGAACGGCTGTTCACGGTCACCGCACAGACTGAAGCCTGCGCATGGCTTCCGATCAGGACATTGATCGCGCGCGGCGCCAGCAAAGGAAATAGCTCAGCGCGCTTTGTGCGATAAGACTGGAAATTCGAGCGTCTGGCCGTCCCGCGCGGCAAAAGCCCCGGCAAACCTGTCCTTGGCCAGTTTCTCGATCTCGTCTAGTTGCTCGTCGGTGCGCGCCGGATCGTGGTGAATCATCGCGAGCTCCCGCGCACCGGCCGCCTCGCAGAGCTTGACGCCCTGTTCCCATGTCGAGTGCCCGTTGCCGCGGTACCGCTCCATTTCCTCCTCGGTATAGGCGCAATCGTAAATGACGAGGTCAGCATCTTCGATCAGGCCGAGCACCGCCTGATCGAGCTTGCCCGGCTCGTGCTCGGTGTCGGTGATGACCGCCACAACGCGGCCGCTCCATTCGACCCGGTAGCCTATGCAGCCGCCCGGATGGTTAAGACTGCCGGTTCGGACCACCACCCCTTCGCGCGGCCGAAGCACGTCCCCGGATGCGAAATCGCGGCAGTCGATGCTTGCCTTGCAGATATCGAGCGTCACCGGAAACCACGGCGGCCGCATGAATTCATCGACCATCTGCCGGGTCGTCATGCGCCCTGCAAGATGCCCGGACCAGAGCCTGACTTTGACGCTGCGGTCATAGATCGGCTTAAAAGCCGGCAGGCCGATGATATGATCGTAGTGGCAATGGGTGAAAAACAGGTCGAAAGCGGTCACGCCCGACGCCCGAAGCGCTCCGCCGGCAGGCCGCAGGCCAGAGCCCGCGTCGAACAGAAGCGTATGCTCGCCGCATCGCATCTCAATGCAGATCGTGTTGCCGCCATAGCGACAGAATTCTGACCCCGATACCGAAATGCTGCCGCGCACCCCCCAAAACCTGACCAGGAAAACGTCGTCCTCCATGCTGCTCCTTCGCGGTCCAGTCGCCCTTGCTAGCCGGAGCGACGGCGGGGAACTAAGTGTGCGTCACTGCTTACTTGGCGCTCCGTGCGTCGATCAGGTCCGCGGTCGTATGGCTCAGGCGATCGGCGAGGACCCGCACCAGCTCGATGGTCATTTCCGGGAACTCCTTCATAAGCCTCAGGAAATGATCCTTGCGAATTCTCAGGGCTTCCACCGGACTTGCGGCTCTGACGGTGGCCGTGCGGGAGCTGTTGCACAATATTGCGATCTCGCCAACGATCGAATTTGGCAGCAGTTCGGCAACTTTTATTGTTCCGCTGTCGGAATCGACCAGAATATCCGCCTTGCCTGAAAGGATGACATAGGCGGCGTCTCCCTCGTCGCCCTGCCTGAAAAGGATCTGGCCGGCGCTATAGCTTACGCGATCGGATGTGAACGCGAGAAGCTTGAGCTTTGCCAACTCTATGCCGGAGAACAAGGGAACGCGTTGCAGCATCCCAACCTCATCCTTGAGCAGCATTGTCGCAAACCTCCCAAAATTCACGTCTGCCAGACTAGAACAACCGACGCCCAGATGAAATCAATTCCGTTTCCGGGTGGCGATACGAACCACTTGAGGTGGCGAGCCCAACCAGCCGGAAAGCGGACCCCCTTGACCTTGCAGCAAGTTCCCGCCGGCGGAATGATCCCACCTGAATGTCCAATGCTCTATGACAGCAGTTCCTTGAAAATACCGCCTGCTGCCAAAAGCGTCTCGTGTGTTCCGTCTTCCACCAAACGACCCGCGTCGAAGACGACAACACGATCGAACATCATCGCCATTGCCGGATTCGTCACGACCCACACAATTGCCGGCGAACGGCCGTCGCGTCTGGCTTCCTCGAGCACGTTTTGCATCACCTTCTCCTGTACGCGCTGGTCGAGGGCCAACAGCGGCCGGTTGAGAATAAGAAAATCGGGCCGCTTGAGCAGGGCCCGGGCAACATCGAGCTTCTGTCGCTGCCCACCGGTCAGCCGCCTGCCGCCGGCACCGACGTTGAAGTCCAAACCGACATCCAGCAGTTCGGCATAAAGCCCCAATTCATCAAGAATGTCATAGACGATGGAGCGTATGCGGTCCGGCGCGTCGGGATGGTTGCTGCCCAGTCGCCCGAACAGGACATTGTCCATGACGGCAGCCGCGGCAATGTATTTAGCAGGATCGTACCGTTCGACCGCGTTTTCCAGCTCGGGCGGCAGGTTTTCATAGAACTGGTTGCGTGCGGCGACGATCTTGTTCATCAATTCGTCGCTCAGCAGGCCGAAGCGATGCCGAGGCTCGACATAGGCAAAGCTCAGGGTGACGATCATGGCGCGGTCGTTCTCCGAGACCGTCTCGTAGGGACGGTTCTTGAGCCGTTGCAGCAAGGTTTCGTATGCGGGTATCTCCTCGGCGCTCATGAAGGCAAGTTGCTGAAAGAACTGGTGATCGGGCGGAAGGTCGGCGAACAGCTCGATCGCTTGTTCGGCGATCTCCAAGCCCATTTCGTAGAGCGTGCGATCGAGGCCGGCTTGCCTCAGCACGGACGCAAAATAGGGATTTGCCGCCAGAGCCCTGTCGGCCAGTTCCGGGCCGGCGGCAGCGCCGAAGAGCAGGTTCTGGCCGATCGTTGCTTCCTTGTTGTAGGCGCCCGGTTCGAAAGGAACCACCAGTTCGCTCAATCCTTCGTGTTCCAGCCGGGTTCGCAGCGCCGCGCGCAGTTCGACGATCCGTCCCGCCAGTTCCGTGTGACGCGTGAGATCGGCCGAAGAACGCAAACCTAGATCCAGAACGTCGCGCGACAGAACAACCGCGTCGAGCACCCGGCGCACGGCTTCAAAGAGGTCGTGCCGGCCGGTAGCGCCGGCGGAAGCATAGTCAATCCAGTCGCTGTGGATATCAAGGTCCGGGTTGCCCGACCGGCGCGCCTCGTGGATGTTCCAGCGGTGCTGGTCCGCCGCGGCACCCTCATAGGTCACCGACGTCAGCGGCGCGTGCTTCAACCCGTAGAGCAGGTTGTCGCGGAGGCTTGCCTGGAACAGGAAAACATCCGACGAGGCATAGGACATGCGCCGGCCGGTCACTGCTTCTGGCAGTTCAAGCAGGTCGTCGGCACCCGAAGCGACCCTTCCGCTTTCCGGCCAGTTCAGCCGCGCGAAGGCCTCTGCGAGCGCCTCCGCTCCACCTGTTGAGGTGCTGACCAGCGCCACCGTCTCCCCCGGCTTGACCTGGAGAGAGATACGATCGAGGAGCATTGCACCGCCATCGTCTGCCATGGACAGACCGATAGCCGACAGGGGGTTGGTCATCGGGCCTGGATCGTCGATCGTCAGTGCCCCGATTCGCGGCGCAATGAGACCCTCGACGGTGAACTGCTCAACGACCTGCTGGTATTTGACCTGGACATCCTGCCGGTCCTGATCCCAGTCGATCAGTTCCTTCATCGGTCCGGGCAGGTCCTTGTAGGCTCCGATCACGGCCACGAGCTGGCCAACGTCCAGCCGCCCCTGGATGACCAGATACCCGCCGACCATGTAGAACAGAAACGGCGTGATCTGCGCGAGAAAATTGTTGAGGAACTTCACCATGAATTTCCATTGGTAAAGATCGAAGCGGATCTTGAAAATGAGCCCGAGCCGGGCAGCTATGTCGGCGCGCTCGTAGTTTGATGTATCGTGGACGTGAACCGCGCCGATGCCGTCGACGATTTCGCCGACGCGGCCCGAAAGCGCGCGCGCCGTCAACTGCCGTTTGCGCCCGAGCACGATCAGCCGCCGCCGCATTCGCGGGATGAGCACGATCTGGATCAACACGATTACGGCCGCGATCATTCCGAGCCAGAAGTTCTGGACCACGATGAACAGCATAGCCGTCACCGCCTGACCGCCGAGCAGCACCGGCTGCAGGAAAGCATCGCCGATGAAACCGCCCAGCGGCTCCACCTCATCCTTCACCATGGTCGCCACCTCGGCGGATTTCACGCGCTTGAAATAACGCGGCGGAAACCGCAGCACACGATCGACCAGATCGAAGCGGATACGCCGCAACATGCGTTCGCCGAGGCGGCCCTTGTATGTGTTGATGTAGAATTTGAAAAGGCCGTTGATGACGACCAGCAGGAGGAACACGAGGCTCAGGGCAAACAGCGTCGTCGTGCGGTCGAGCTGAAAGCCAGGAAAGAACTGGACCTCTCCGATGAACGGCAGGTTATAGTGTAGCCTCATGAATGGCTGGGTCGCGCCCGGTTGATCGAAGCCCTTGCCTTGGATCGGGCCGTTGACGATCAGCTTCGGCAGGTCAAAGGACATGAAATATGGGATCATCGAAAGCAAGACGATAACCAATATCCAGAGCTGCTGCTTCTTGGTGTGCGTCCAGATATAGCGAGCTAGGCTGGGTTCCATATGCGACTGCGGACCTTCAGTTTAAGGAACAAATAGAAACATCAGCTGGTGAACGTCGCATCGGCAATCATCGCCGGCGACACGAAGCTTGCGAAGCGGCTGGCGGGCCAAGATTGCGTTGTGTCGCCCGAAATCCCCAAATACAAGACGAATATGATGGATGTCACGCAACCACGCAATGCCGGCATGGACGGGCACGAGCAAGCCCTGGACCTCACGCGGGGAATTGCTGCCTATGTCAACCACCCTCTCGTGGCGGGGCTGGCGCGCGTCATCGCCAAACATCCGCAGGCCGACATCGCCAACGCCTTCAATCACAAACAGGTCGCATGCAAGATGTGGGCGCTCGACAGGCTGTTCGAAAGCCGCGGCGGCCGGTTCGAGCGCATTTGGGTTCTGGGTGGATGGTACGGCATATTGCCGGCAATGCTTTTCAACGACGTCCGCTTCGATATTGCGGCAGTCGATAGCATCGACATCGATCCCGAGGTCGCGCCAGTCGCCCGGACCCTCAACCGGGAAGCCGGCGACCGGTTCCAGGCGCTGACGGCCGATATGTACGCACTCGACTACGCGGCCGGGCGGCCCGATTTGGTGATCAATACGAGCTGCGAACACATAACCGATCTGCGCGCCTGGCTTGCCCTGCTCGCGCGGGGCACCAGTGTGCTGCTGCAATCGAATGACTATTTCAGCGAGCCAACGCACATCAACTGCGTGGCTTCACTTTCAGCCTTCGAAGGGATGGCGGCGCTGCGGGAGGTGCGGTTCTCGGGTGAACTGCCGACAAAAAAATATACGCGCTTCATGCTGATTGGAACTGTTTAGTACCTTTCGCCCCCAAGAGCGTCGCTCTACCGTATATTGTCTGTTCGATCGCGAACCTTTCCCAAACCCGGTTCCAATTTTTGGGTCCATGTTCGATGCCGCTCGCGCAGGATTTGCGCCGAACGACGCGCCCCTTCCAGATCGATACGATGCGCGGACGGCGGCGGTGCCACAAGCGCCTGTTCGATCGCTTGCGCCAAACTGCCAGGCGTCAGCTCCTTTTCCATCAAGACCGATGCAACGCCGAGTTCTTCGAGCATCTTGGCGCGAACCGTTTGTTCGGTTTCCCCGCCCGCTGCAAATGGAACAAGCAGGGAGCGACAACCCGCGCGCAGGACATCGCAGACCGTATTATAACCCGCCTGCGAAACCGACAGGCGGGTGCCGGTCAGCAGGCTGGCAAAATCTTGGCGGAAGCGGAAGATGGACAGGCCCGGCGTGGCATCGCGTGCGATCGCGTCAAAGTCATCTTTCGGCAGGTTTGGGCCGGTGATCAAACACCATTTCCAACCGTTGTTCGCATCCCGCGCCGCTGCGATGGTGGAACTGACAAGGCCCCTTCCGGCAGCCCCGCCGCCAACCGACACCAGAACGTCGAAGCGCTCGGTGGCCGCGGGCGGTGGCGGCGCGGCAACGAGCCCTGTGTAGGTGACCTCCGCCTCGATTGCCCCGGCCAGTGGAAATGTCTTGTCGATGGTTGCGAAAGCAGGATCGCCGTGGACCATAACGAGGTCGAAATGCCTGCTGATGAGGTCGACCGTTTCCTCGTTTCGGCCCGGCTTGACGCGTTCCTGAAGGATATCACGGACGGACGTCGCCAGCAGCGGTCTGGGCGACGTCGCTTCGATGGCCTCGATCAGCGGCAAGAGTTCGAAACGCATCTGCCGGCGCCCAAATGGAAAGGCCTCGATGATGACGATATCAGGCCTGCAATCACGAAACGCCTGCACCAGCATCTCTGAACGCCGCTTCTTGAACTCATCGTCGATGGGTTTGCCATGCAGGTCGACAAGTCCGGAAAATCCTTCATCACCGGAGGTGACAGGCGGCAGGGGTACAGATTTCACCCCCAATTCCGGAAACCCCGGGATCGGCGCTCCACCGGTCACGACGGTTACGTCAAACCCGTCATCGACCAGTGCCGCCGCGATGCGACTGGAGCGCGCAAGATGGCCGATGCCGAGCAGGTGCTGGACATACAAGAAGACTCTCAGCCGCTTCATTCGGCAGCCTGCCACTCCTGTTGGAACAGTTGCTTGAGATGTCTAATGCTTGCTATATGATCGAAATTGCTTCGCACGCGCCGTTCCGCGGCGTCGCCGAGGCGACCGCGCAGCACGGGATCACGGATCAGGCGCTCCAGCGCCTGTGCCAGGGCAATCGGGTTTTCCGTCGGAACCAGCAGGCCGGTCTCATCTGGCGACAAAAGCTCCGGCACGCCGGAAATATCGGTCGACAAGCAGGCAAGCCGCTGGCTGGCCGCCTCCACCAGGACATTCGGAAGACCGTCCCGGTCACCATTTGCAGTGATCCTGCAGGCCAGGGCGAATATGTCGGCGCTCCGGTAGTGCTCAAGCACCTCATTCTGCGCAAGCGCGCCTTTCCAGGAGACGCGGCCATCCAGGTCGAGCTTTCGCGCCAGCGCCTTGAGCCGCTCCAGTTCCTCGCCGCCGCCGATATGCTCGAAACGCCACGCCAAATCGCCAGGCAAGAGGGCAAGGGCCTCCAGCAAGGTATCGTAACCTTTCTTCTCGACGGCGCGCCCGACGCTGAGAATGATGACCGGTTCGTCCGGCGCCGAGCCGTCAGGCTGCTTTCGCGCCCCGCCGAAACTGCCGAAGCGATCAAGATCGAGCCCATGATAGCTCAGATGCACGCACGATTTGCCGTTGGCGAGTTCCTTAAGACGGTCGAAGCCGGTTTTCGTGCAAGTGACGGTCCAGCGTGCCGAGGAAAGCTTGCCGGCCAGATCCCAGTCCGCCGAAGTCCAGATGTCCTTGGCATGGGCCGAGCAGCTCCAGGGCTGGCCACGAAGCTGGCTGGCATAGCGCGTCACCGACGCCGGCGTATGCGCGAAATGTGCATGCAACCATCCCGCGTCTTGCGGCCATTCGGCCGCCAGCACGAGCGCTTGCCCGAAGCGGCGCACGCGATTGCGCGTTAAGTCGCGGGATACATCGGCAGCCAGCGATCCGAGCGCGCGCCAGAAACCCGGCCGCAGCACATAGGCAAACAGCGAGCGAAGCACGCGCAGTGGCTCTTCATGCAGATATTCCGGCAGGTAACGGACGGGCGCTTTGATCTCGTCATGCACCGGGTGGCGTTTTTCGTCGGTCGGCCGCCTGAGCGCGACGAGTATCAGGTCGAACCCCGCGCGCTCAAGACCGAGCAGTTCCTGCGCGATGAAGGTTTCCGACAGCCTTGGATAGCCCTTCAGAACCACGACGATCTTGCGGTGTTGCAACTCAGTTCATTCCTTCAATGACCGAAAGGTGTGGAGTGGCCCGCCGGTCGAGCAGTTCCGCGACGATTTCGGAAATATGGGGAAGCCCTTCCAGCCTCAGATGCGGATTGCTCTGGGATGGGCGGGGCCGGTCCGGCAGCGCCACCAGAGCATCGGCAAATCGCTGGGAATCCTTGGCTTCTTCCGGCAAAAGCATCTCGATGAGGCCGAGTTCGGCTGCGCGCCGAGCGCGGATCAGCTGTTCCTCCCGAGGCTCGGTACGCGGGACGATCAGCGCCGGCTTGTCGAAAGACAGTATCTCGCAATAGGTGTTGTAACCGCCCATCGCCACTACCGCCTTGGCCCCGGCAATCAGGTCTTCCATGCGGTTGTCGAACTCGATCATCTTGATGTAGGGGATCTTGGCCCCCTTGTTAAGCAGCTTGTTGCGCTTGCGCGCCGGCATGTAGGGCCCAAGCACGATCAGCGCCCTATGCTGCAATTGCGGGTTCTGCTGATAGGCATCGATGACGTCGTGGATCAGTTCCGCGCCGTCACCGCCGCCGCCTGTGGTAACGAGGGTATACTCACCCTCGGGCCGGTGGCCGGGCAACTCGACCCGCTGCAGGCTCCGTTGCAGGAAACCGACGAACCGCATTTTTGCCCTGACAGCCGGCGGCACATCCAAACCGGTCAACGGATCGTAGAAATCCGGCGGGCCATAAGCCCAGACCTTGTCGTAGAATAGGCCTATCTTGCGCATCACATCCCTGCGTGCCCACTCTGCTGCGAGCAGATGCGGCGCATCCATCACCTCGCGCAGGCCAAGCACCAGGGTGGTACCCCGCGTCTTGAGGTAGGACAGCGTGTCCTCGATCTCACCGCGCAGGCCGAGGGGTTCCTTGTCGACGATGAAGATATCCGGCCGGAAGGTCTCGGCCGTGTGGCGAATGATCGACTGGCGCATCCTGAGCGTTTCTTGCAGATCGATATCCTTTTCCAGCGAGGTGTACTCGCCGTTGCGCAACTTGATGACGCTGGGGATCTTCACGAAGTCGACACGGGCGCGATAGTCGAAGGCGCCGGCAATAGGGGCGCCCGAAATGATCAGCACCTGAAGTCCGCGGAAATCCTCGACCAGCGAATGCGCGATGGTCCGACAGCGCTGCAGGTGGCCGAGCCCGAACGTGTCGTGGCTGTACATGAGAATTCGAGCGTCTTGTGCGTTCTGGATCATTTCTGAACGTCTTTTCGAATTCTCGCCTTGGGAAACGGGCGGTTGGGGAAGCCATCCTGAGGCCTAAGCGACCTGTTGTGAAACATGAGGGCGCAATTTTCAATTCGTATTACTGGGGGGCCATGGCTGAAGCCAGGAAGTCCACTCAGTTGCCCGCTTGCCATGTGGCCGGGAAGAAACCTGTATCACTTTGCCAAAGCGTTGTAGCGGCAGATGCATGCCGTAGGAGCGGGCGCTTCGCGTGAAAGCAGCTCCATGGAAGGCTGCATATCTTTGGCGTGCACAACCACGACATGGACGTCCTGAGTGAAATGTGCCGCCAGGTCCCGTCGCGGGCCCGCAACGATGGCGTCTTGAACCGCGACATCGGTTTCTTCAAGGTAAGGCAACAACGGACATGGATGTCGTTGATTGCCGATCTGGCCGGAGGGCTAACAGCACGATGCCACTCATGAATGGACGATTGGGAGCCAGGAAACCAGGGCGCCTGGCAAGACGTGTCGGAAATTTGACGGCGATGTTGGTCCTGATTGCCCGTCCGATCGTTCTTGCGGTGCTCGCCCTCTTGTTGGCCGGTCCGGCGCAGGCGCAGGCGCCGGCGACCGTCCCACCCGAAAAGGTCAAACAGCTGTTCGATCTTCTTGACGATCCATCGGTGAAGGCATGGGTGGCTGAACAACGAAATCAGGACGCCGGTTCAACGGCAGCCTCTGCCGCGGCAGGAGCTTCACCCGCCAGCGCATCATCTGATGCCGCGGCCGCACCGGACCAGATGAGTACGATGGCATCCTCGACGCTCGATCGGATCAAGCATCACATCGAGAGAATTGTGCAAACTTTGCCCCTGCTGCCAGGTCAGTTCGCGCATGTTCGGGCAAAGACCATGCAGGATATGTCCAGCAGGGGGTCGGCCGGTATATTCTTGCTAATCGCGGTGTTCATTGCCGCCGGCCTGGCGCTCACCTGGGCCACGTACAAGCTCACCCGTCCATTTCGTCTTTGGATAATCGCGCAATCGAAGGATACGCCCCTCGGACGAGCCAAGAAGATTGGCGGTCGCACGCTTTATTCCAGCCTGTTGATCGTGTCGTTCGCGCTGGGCAGCGCCGGCGCGTTCATGCTGTTCGACTGGCCAATGCTTATCCGCGAGATCGTGCTGACATTTCTCATAGCGGCAGTCGTTACATGGGCTGTTCGCACATACGTCATAGCCATGCTGGTCCCGTCCTTCATGAAGGTCGAGAATGCCGTTGAGGTTCGTGCATTGCCGGTCACCAACGAAGCGGCTGACCATTGGTCCTATTGGCTATCCCGGATCGCCGGCGTCTTCGCCTTCTTCGCCGCCGCGTTCAACCTCCTGCCTGGTCTCGGCATCGATCGGGACGGAATGGTGGTTCTTTCGTTGGGCGCCGAGTTCGTACTGCTGTTGCTCCTTCTGCTTGCCGTTTGGCGTCGGCCAAGAACACGGCGGAACGATGGGCACAGTCGCACGGCAGTGACATGGTTGTTGACTGCCTATTTCATCGCTCTGTTCCTGGAGCGCACCGCCGGCCTGTACACGTGGTTCTGGTTTACCTTGGCCGCATTCGTCCTGCCTTTCACAATCGTGCTGACGCAGCGAGGGGTCAATTTCGTCCTGCGGCCGGGTTCCGAAGAGGCTGGCCGGCCTACGATCCCGGCGGTGACGATCGCTGTGATCGATCGCGGAATTCGGATGATCTTGATCCTGGCGGCGGCTTACGTTCGCGCGCGTGTCTGGGGTCTGGATATGCAGTCGATGCAGGACAGCAACACGACGACCACGCTCATATTGCGCGGCTTGATCAATATCATTGTCATTGCGCTTGCCGCCGATCTCGGCTGGTCGATCATCAAGGCCTTGATCGAGAGAAAGCTGGGCATCGAAACGCGGCACGCGGTGATCGGCGACGAGGACATGCCGGTCGTCGATCCGCAGCAGGCGCGGCTGCGCACGCTCTTGCCGATCATCCAGAACATTCTGCTGGCAGTGATCGTCGTCATGGCGGTGCTGATGATGCTCGCCTCGGTCGGTATCCAGATCGGCCCGCTGATCGCCGGCGCCGGCGTCGTTGGCGTCGCCGTGGGATTTGGGGCGCAAACCCTGGTCAAGGACGTCATTTCGGGCGTGTTCTATCTGCTCGACGATGCATTTCGTGTCGGCGAATACATTTCATCGGGCAGCTACAGGGGTACGGTGGAGAGCTTTTCGCTGCGCTCGGTGAAGCTGCGCCACCATCGGGGCCCGCTGTTTACAATACCGTTCGGTGAACTCGGAGCCGTCCAGAACCAGAGCCGTGACTGGGTTACCGACAAATTCAACATCACCGTCGGCTATGACACCGACATCGAGTTCGCTCGCAAGCTGATCAAGCGGATAGGCCTGGAGCTGGCGGAAGATCCAGAATTCAAAAACTGGGTGATCGAACCGATCAAGATGCAGGGCGTACAGGAGTTCGGTGAGTATGGCATCGTATTGAGGGTCAAGGTCACAACCAGACCGGGAGGTGCCTTCGCTATGAAAGGGAGATTCTTTTTACGCCTCCGCCAGGCCTTCAAGGAGCAGGGCATCGAACTCCCATTTCCGACCGTTCACGTCGAGGGGCTGCAGAGCCCACATGGGGCAGAGAATGCGCCTGTGGAGATCACACCCGAGTTGAAACTGGCCGTCGCGCAGTCGCACACGAACCGGCGTAGGAAAAAAGCCAGCACAACGGAATAGGAAAGCTGTGACACCTGTCGGCCACAGCGCGGCGCGGCGCCCGCGCGGCAGGGGTACTTTTATTTTCAACCTCCTCCGAAAAGTGGGAACCGGTTTTCGGAAAAGATCATGCTCCACCAGGAGTTAGATCAGGCTGGCGGTTCGCTGAAACGTCATCCTGATCCAGGCCGACTGTCGTGCATCTAAGGGATTCAATCCATTCGCATCGCGCTGGTTTTTTAGTAGGCTGTCGCGAGGCAAGGTTGAGGATCCGGCGTGACGGTAATCAACGATCGTCTACTCGAAAGCAAAATGACCAAGGTGGAGCAGGCGCGCGCCTGGAGCCCGCGCGTCATCTCGAAGTTTGAGACGCTGATCAGGAGCGCCGACGACCACTCGCTCTATCGTATCAATCCGCTGGCCTTTGCTCGCGACCGCGCAATCGCCGAGCCTGAAGCAATCGACCTCTTCCTTCACGCCGCCCGCTGTGGACTATTCGACATGAGCTGGGATGTGCTTTGTCCCCAGTCCGGGATGGTGCTCGACAGTTTCGGCGCCCTGCGCACGCTGAAGACCCACTACGTCTGTGGCCTGTGCGACGTGTCGGGCGACACCGACCTCGACGATTTCATCGAGGTCACCTTCTCGATATCGCCGAAGCTGCGGCGCCTGCCGCACCATGATCCCGAGACGCTGCCTGTCGAGGATTTTCACTGGAAGCTGTACTTCGGACATGACGGGCGATTACCCGGGCAAGACGTTCGCTTTGTTGACGTTCTGCGCGGCTTCGTTCGGGGCATGACGTTTCTGCCGCCCGGGACTATCACAGTGCTACGCGCCGACCTGGGACCGGGCGCTCTTGCGGGCGTCAACGTGCAGACGCAAGCCGCATTCGCTTTGCCGATATCAGGCGATCCGGTGTTGGCCGACGCTTCTGAAGATCGATTATGACGGCAAACGCTTCTTGCCGGCGTTGCCTGGCGTGCCGCCTGGTCCGATTGTCATTGAGGTGGCGAACAGGGGGCCGGTGCGAGGTTCATTGCTTGCCATCAACTGGCCGCCCGAGCTGGTCGCGCTGACCACCAAGCCGGCGCTCGATTTCGACCCTTATGTCTCCGGCGGAGCGCTGCTTGCGCGGCAAACCTTCCGCCAGCTCTTCCGGTCCGAACGTGTCGACGAGAAGGAGGGGCTCGGCATCCGGCAGATCACCTTCCTGTTCACCGACCTCAAGGGTTCGACCGCCATGTATGAGCGCCTGGGTGACCTCAACGCCTATGCATTGGTCCGCGAGCATTTTGCTCTGGTCAACGCGGCGGTTCAGCAACATTCCGGAGCGGTGGTCAAGACGATTGGAGATGCGGTGATGGCTGCGTTTTCGCAGCCGTCGGATGCGATTTCGGCAGCACTCCACATCTTTGAAGAAATAGATCGTTTCAACAGCGACCATGACGGGCCGGGAATCATCCTCAAAATCGGTGCCCACTGTGGACCGTCCATCGCCGTGACGCTCAACGACAACCTCGACTATTTTGGCCAGACCGTGAATGTGGCCGCGCGCGTGCAGTCCTTGGCGCAAGCCGGACAGGTCTGCATTTCCGAGGCCCTCCATTCCGCGCCGGGGGTTAGCGACATGCTCGCTGGCCATCATGTCGAAGCCTTTGACGCGCCTCTTCGAGGCGTGGAGGGTGATGCTACCGTCTATCGCATTATGCGGTGATAGAAGCGATTGCGTGCCGGCTCCCTTTGGCACTGCCTGGAGCAGTCCCAGGAGACATGCTTTAGGACAGGAGCTTGTGGCGTCCGACTGCTGACCAGTTGATTTGGATTGCGCCCTCGCAGCACGGCAAATCAGCCGCGGAGCCGCCACATTCGCACACGACCCGTGCCACGCAATTCCGTTTCCCCGAGCGGGTCGCAAGCAAAATCGGGTCCAAGCAATTCGTGGGTTGTATCTGAAACACGGATTTCATCGGGCTCTGCGGCCTTTTGAATGCGCGCGGCGAGATTGACGGTGTCGCCCCACAGGTCATAGACGAACCGCCTTCTGCCGATGACGCCCGCGACGATTGGCCCTGAGTGGATTCCAATTCTAAGGCTTAGCGGTTCTCCTGCAAAGCGCTCGCGCCTGGCCGCCTCCCGCAGCTCGAGCGCATAATGTGCAAGGGCGTGCGCGTGATCTGGTCGCGCGACGGGCAGGCCAGCGACCGCCATGACGCAATCGCCGATGGTCTTGATCTTTTCGCAGCCATGCTGTTCCGAGAGCAGATCCGCAGCCCTGAAGAAGTAATTCAAGATAGCGAGCGTCGTCGTGGCTCCGACGCTCCGCGCTCTTTCCGTAAAACCGACGATGTCGGCAAAAAGCACACTGACCTCCGCGTGGTTGTCTGCAATTTGCTCGTCCGCCTTCAGCCGCTCCGCGATCGAGGCCGGAAGAATGTTAAGGAGCAGGGATTCGGCGCGCCGGTACTCGCGCGACAAACCCTCCTGGCTCTCCCTCAATGCCTCGTTCGTCGATTGTAGCTTCGCATTGAGTTGACGCTCCCTCTCCTGCAGAAGCGTCATTTCGTATGCCTTCTGCTGAAGCCGCTGCTGGTGGTCGCGTTCGGGCGTGGCGTCGAGAAAGACCAGCCACACCGAGTCGCCATCGCCAAAGAAGTGAAGGTCCGCGACATGCCCGCCGGGCAGTTCCATCATGGGCATATGGAATGGAAGCTCGGGGCAAGGCAGCAGCCCTTCCATGAATTCAAGCTGCTGGGCAACGGGCTCGCCGATGCGAAGCGACGAGAGCCCGTAAAAGTCGAGATTGCCGCCCTTGGCTTCTATGCATTGCCGGGTATCGATCATGAGATACGCTGCGAAGCGCTCATTCGAGAAGAAGTCGTATATCCAGCTTCTGACTTCTTTCGGCAAACTGGACATGGTCTAGTTGGCGACCATCGAAGCAAGCTGACGAAACGCATCGTCGACATGTTCGCCCGAAAGCGCGCTCGTCAGATAGATCTGCCATCCACGTTGCTTGAGTTCGTCGATCTCGCCCTCCGATATCGCCCACCGATCGGTCAGATCGGATTTGTTGAACAGCAATATGAACGGCATGGCGCCGAATTCGGCCTCGCACCGTTCGCGCAGCGTGAGCGCCACGGCAAGAGTGGCTGGCCGGGTTCCATCGGCGACCAGCACGAGCCCGGTCGCGCCTCGCACATAGCTGACGCGGAACGAGCCGATATCGTCTTCGCCGGCCAGATCCCACAAGATCAGATCGACTGTCTTGTCCGGAAACGCGACGCTCTTCTTGTCGATCTTGACGCCGACCGTGGTCAGGTAGTTTTCCGAGAAGATGCTTTGGACGAACCTGCGCACCAGGCTCGTCTTGCCGACGGCGAACCCGCCCAACATGCAGATCTTTTTTTGCAGCATCCTGGGCTCCGCGCTACTCCAGGTTCACCGTAACCGAAACCCGGCGATTGGTGGAGTTCCCAGTTCGGCTATTTTCATTTTCGGGCACCGCAGGCTCGAAGGTGCCGGCGCCCCGAACCTGCAGGAGTTCCGGAGTAACGCCGCGCTTGTTGAGAAGCGCGCGAACTGTCTCGGCGCGGGCGGCGCTGATCGACGCGTTGGCCGTCTCGCGACCCGTTGTGTCCGAATGGCCGGTCAACATGAACCGCGCCGTCACGCCTGCCTTGTGGGCATTTTCTGCGAATTCCTTCAGCTGATCAGCCAGTCTGTCGAGCACCGGCGTCTGCTCCGGTCCCGGGACAACTCTACCGGAAGAGAAGAAAATATCGGTCGTCTGGATGGCCTCTCTCAACTGATTAAGCTCTGCAAGGTTTAGCTCGCTCAGCTGCGAGACGTCCAGAACCACTCCGTCCGCCGAAAGTTGGTCGGCGGCGGCCCGCGCCCGGCTGATCCAGCCGGCAGGTGCCTCGCCCACAACGACGATGCGACCCTGGACGATCGAGAGCCGAACCGATTTCGGCGGGGACAGCGACGCCGTCAGCCGCTTCACCACGAACTTCGGATCAAGACTCTGATAGAATTGCCACTGTGAATGAACGCGAGCGGGATCGACCTGTGTTCCGGACAGCAGAGCTTTTGGGTCGACGGCAAGAGGATCTCTCAGACCGGAAATGTAGAAATCTCCGCCCCTCGCCGATTGCTGAGCGACGATGATTCCCGGTTCGGCCTCAAGTCGCGACACATAATACTGCCAATGCTCCGCCGCGCGTGCATCGGGGCTCACATCACGAACCTTGGAGATGTCGAACTCCGGCCCGCCTTCTGAAAGCTGTCTTGCCGCTACGCGCGCCCGATCTATCCAGGTGTCGGGAGCCTCACCCTCGGCAACGATGCGACCCTTGACGATTGAAAGTCGCACTTTATCCATCGGATAAAGCGACGCCGTTAACCGCTTCAAGACGAACTGCGGCTCAAGGCTTTGATAGAATTGCCAACTGGCATGAACGCGCGCGGGATCGACCTGCGTCCCGGACAGCAGCGACTGCGGGTCGACGGCAAGCGGGTCTCTCAGGCCGGCAATATAGAATTGGCCATCGCGCACATTCTGTTGGGCGACGACGATGCCGGGCTGCGCCTCCAGGCGCGACACATAGGCCTGCCAGCGCTCCTCGGGGCTCACATCACGGACCCCGGAAATGTCGAAGACCGGGCCGCCGGCTGAAAGCTGCTGGGCGGCCGCGCGCGCCCGGTTGATCCACGCGGTGGTGGCTACGCCCGCGGCAACGATGCGATCATTGACGACTGAAAGCCGCACCGAATCCGGCGGAGCAAGCGAGGCCGTCAGCCGTTTAAGCACGAACTGCGGCTCAAGGCTCTGGTAGAATTGCCAGCTTGCATGAACACGCGCGGGATCGACCTGCGTTCCCGCCAACAGCGACCTTGGGTCGGCGGCAAGCGGGTCTCTCAGACCTGTAATGTAGAATTGGCCGTCGCGCACGTTGTGATCGGCGACGATGATGCCAGGCTGGGTCTCCAGTTGCGACACGTAGGCCTGCCAGCGCTCCTCGGCGCTCACATCGCGGACCCCGGAAATGTCGAAGACCGGGCCGCCTGCCGAAAGCTGCTGGGCAGCGGCCCGCGCCCGGTCGATCCACGTGGTGGTCGCGTCGCCCTCGGCGACGATGCGACCATCGACGACCGAGAGTCGTACCGAATCCGGTGGCGCCAGCGACGCCGATAGCCGCTTCAGCACGAATTGCGGCTCGAGGCTCTGATAGAACTGCCAGTTTGAATGAACGCGGGCGGGATCGACCTCCGTTCCCGGCAGCAGCGACCGCGGGTCCGCGGCGAGCGGGTCTCTCAGGCCGGCGACATAGAAGTCGCCGCCACGGATTTCTTGGTCCGAAATGACGATGCCGGGCTGGGCTGCCAGCCGCGACAGGTAGGTCTGCCAGCGATGTGCGGATTGCCAGGACAGAAAGGACCAGCCGCCCGCCACGATCAAAACCAGCAGGACCGCCGTCAGCACCAGCCAGGGAAATCCCTCTTTCGAATCCCTGTGCTGCAGTTCGACGCAGGTCTGCAACTGCGTCTCCACGCCGGGCAACTGGGAACTGTCGCCGTCGAACCGCTCCAGGGCTCGCGAGGATTCTTGATGGATGCGAAGCAGTACATCGCGGATGACTTCATGCAGTTCCTCCGGAGGATTTCCCCGGATCACCGCAACCAGTGTCGCGAACTGTCCGACTTCCGACCAGAGGCGAAGTTCCCCGAACCGGATGGTGTCGAGGCCGCTGTTTTCCTTCTCTTTGAAAGAATCCTTCACAAAATCCTGGATCGCGCTCAGCATCGAGGAAATCAGTTGAGGGTCTTCGCTGGTTGCGTCTTGGGAAGTTACATGTGCAATCAGGAGCCCGGAAGCGCGGCTGATGAGAAAGACATGTTCGACGCGATAGACAAGAGAATGCTTGAGAACAACTGCCGAGAAGCTTGTCCCCGTTCGCCAGGCTTCAAACCTCCACTTCAACCCATGCCATGTGAATATATGCCTTAAAGACTCATTCAACGACTGGAAAGTCTGGTCGATCTTTTCGCCGATCGACTTGCGAATGGCGGGCAGAAACACCGGATACAATATATCCGTCAGCGTGTTCGGGTTCTTCTGGATGGACCGCTGCGCGGCCCTCTCGACAGCCGGAGCAAGGGCCTCGCCCAGTTGCGCATGGGACGCGCGCGCAGTTGCTTCGGGCAGAACGTTGCCCACTGCTGTGGCAAGCTGCTCGGGTTCGTCGAGCAGGTGCGTAACGCGTGACAGCTCCGAGATTTCGCCGCCAACCAGCAACTGGCGGAGCATTTCCAGCCGATGGTCGGCGGCTGGAACGCCTTCGTAAAGGGCATGGTTGTCCGGATCGACGTTCCGGGCAATTTCCACCAAAAGGCGGGCCAAAGCCTCGCGATCAATACCGGTATCGTTCGAAGCTTGTCTTTGAGATAGGCTGATTGGTTCGACGCTCGACGTCAAGTTCCGATCAACTCACTTTCCAGCCACGCTCCGAATTGCCCTTGCTGCCGACGGGATCCTGGTTGAGACATTTCGCGACCTCGACGAACAGGCCGGCCAGAAGATTCCGGTCGGTCTTGACGTTGCTGAGATCGGAAAAGATCTTCTCCATCAGCATTTGAGCGCTTTCGTTCTTCTGCTTAATTTCCTCGCGCAGCAAATGGTCGCTTCTGCTCATGCGATCCGCGAATTCGCGCTCGAGCTCGCTCAATTGATCCGACAAGGCGCGCACCTGCTTTTCGAGCGCCTGGTTTTGATCGCGAAGATTGCGGTCGATCTCCTTGTCGGCCTCGGCGCGCGCATCCTTTTCGTTGCGCAACTGCGTCGCCAGCGAGTCGACCTGTTTCTTGGCATTCGACTCGTAGGTCTCAAGATTGCGCTTAGTTTCGGATTCGACATCCTTGAATCGCTGCAGGAACCGTTCCTCAAGCTTGGAGAAGCGCCGATCATAGTCTTGCATCTGATTGCCGAACAAAAGATCGCGTATCTTATCGACACCTGGAGCGTCACCGCCAGGCCCGCCCTCGCGCCCTTGGGGGGCCATAAAGTTCAGCCCGTTTCCCTCTGCATTACCTATCAGACTTGCATCCGCTTTATTTGCCGAAGAAGCGGCACTCGAAGATTCCTTCGCCATCTCAGAGCCCCATTTACTCACTGCAACATTAGAACATGGTAAATTATGTCAGACAAATACCAGGCCCGCAAGGCGGAATCCCCTTGGCCTGAGCGAATTCGTCCGTCCTTGTTCGCCTCTCGGACCGTCAAATGCGCCGATTGGCGTCGCTGTCGGTACCGCTTGCGCCTTTGGCTAACCGACGGAACCGTAGGGATGACGGCCATGTGCAAAGCGAACGTTACGTCGGCGGGCCTATATCTTCATCGCCGCTCCGGCCTTCGTTGCTGTGCTCCTACCGATGCGGGCCCAACTGGCACCAGCCTGATGTTCGACGGTTCTCGCCTTGTGCTTGAGAGATTGCCCGACGGTGGCGCCAAACTATGCCGCGAAGCGGTCAGAGTTGGCAGAAGGCGAGCGGCTCGGCCGACAACCTTTGGCAAAGCCACCAAGAGCAAAGGCAAAGAGCGCATAGCCCATTGATTGCCGACCCTTGCACGTTTTGCACCAGCTCAGGCGATACGCCATTCGCGGGCGAGTAGTGATAAGCTGCGAGGACTGTGGCGCGTCCGGTCCCGTCTGCATCGACAAATTGGCGTCGTCAGAAGCTGGAGTCGCCGCCCGGGCTGCGCCTGACCAGGTATGTGACTGGGGTCAGCGACCTCATCTTCGCCAAGGCCCCAGAATGGAAGGCGTGATCGGCCCTTTGCGGTCCGCTGCCGTGGTGCGGACCACGGGCCATTGGTGCAACGGGGGTGCTGTCCCGTCGACCAGGAGACACTGCTCTCGATAAGCGGAACCCACTTCAACTGGATTTACGGATTCGCAGGATAACTGGCCCTGTCATAGGCAAGGCCTCCACCGTTTGTCCGGCGATGCGCGCCTCGATCACAGCAGAAAGAGTTCGAGCACTTTGCGATTTTTCTTCTCAGAACTTGATTTTTCGGTACAACGAGTCGCAAGAACCAAGGTTGTCTAAGCTAAGATGGGGGATATCCACAGCTTGCCGGAGTTCCGCCGCCAGAAGGAGCGGGCGGGACGGATTCGTTTCCTCGAAAGGGACGAGGAAGCGAGGCTGTTCGTCGCGATCAGGAGCCGCAGCGAGGATGCCTACAGACTCTCCGTCTTCCTGGTCGATACCGGCTGCCGCCTCGGCGAGGCGCTCGGCCTGATCTGGAATGACATCCAGGAACACCGGGGCAGCCTCTGGATCACAAAGTCTGGCCGCAGCCGCACCATCCCGATGACCGAACGGGTCAAGGAGGTGGTCAAGCTGCCGCCGAAAACGGAAGGGCGCCGGCCGAAAGGCCCGTTCGCCATGCTGACCCAGGCGCAGTACCGCGCGATCTGGAACGAGGCGAAGGCGGAAGTCGGTCTTGGCGCCGACGAGCAGGTGGTGCCGCATATCCTCCGTCACACTTGCGCTTCACGTCTCGTCCAGGGTGGCATTGACATAAGGCGCGTCCAGATGTGGCTGGGTCACCAGACGCTGTCGATGACTATGCGTTACGCGCATCTGGCGACCAATGATCTCGACGGCTGTGTCATGGTGCTCGAGAAGCCGCGCCCG
This sequence comes from Mesorhizobium sp. CA4, assembly GCF_020165075.1. Lineage (NCBI taxonomy): Bacteria > Pseudomonadati > Pseudomonadota > Alphaproteobacteria > Hyphomicrobiales > Phyllobacteriaceae > Mesorhizobium > Mesorhizobium sp. CA4. Next base: position 5,261 of record NZ_JAIUHK010000036.1, on the reverse strand, counting down.
CCACAGGCCCCGGCGCTTGCGTCCCTGCTGACTACGCCTGCCAAAGCTCCTCGCAACGAGAGCGGAGTGGTGGAGGTGCGCGGCAAGAGCTCGAAGCCGTGATCTCGTCAACCCTCAAATGGCGTGGAGCCGCGGGCAGCGCTTGTGACCATATCGACTTTTCGATCCAGAAGGAGATCCAGGCCGGTCTGCCCGCCGAAATCGGACCGTCGCGTCACCAGCCATAGCCAAGCAGTGCGCTGATCGCCGAAAATTGAAATTATTTCCGCAATCCCGCTGAGCGGGCGTCCGTCAACGAACTGCTTCAAAGGGAAAACTGGCTTGCTGCTCGTTCGAGAGTTTATCGACACCACCTCGTTGCGTTTCTGCCATCGATAGAGCGTGGATCGTGGAATTCCAAAGTACCTTTCTATCTCAGTAGGTCCTGCTACTGGGCCAGCCCAATCATCGGCTAATTCGATTGTAGCCTCAAGCGATAATTGGGGAGGTCTGGCGCGGAATTTGCTTAATCGCTTATTGAAAGTCTTCGTGGTCTCGTCAATCAGACCACTAACAAAATCTGTCGCATATTCCGAAAGGTCCTCCTCAATTGTTTTAAAAGAACGCTGGGTAGCTTGAGTCTGCACAGCAATTTGAGCCGCAATAACCGCGGCCAACCTTGATGCAGTGCGGACGGCAGGCAAACGGATGGTTGGATCATGCTCTTTCAGCATTCTCTGAACTTCAGAGTACAGTCGAGTTTCAAGGTCCTCGCGGCGCGTAAGTTTAACGTTGTGAACTGCTCTGGCTAGACGGCGCCTAGTAACCATGTCCCAGCCCCGAAACTCGAAGGATGTAATAACGATCGCACTGTCGCTCTTTCGGATCAACGGATGACACCGAGTCAGGACCCGCGGCGAAGATCAGCGTAGGTGGGGACATTGGAGCATGGCAGAGGCCCGGGAAAAATGGAGTTTCTTGCTACCGCGGCGGCTATAGGGGTGCAAGATTCTTCGTGTGCATGGAGTCTAGATTCCGGCTGTCGCTTTTGCTAGCCAAGAGAGATGACCAATCGATTGCCGCCAGCCTGGGCAAAGCACCTCAAGACGCAGCCTTCGGCGAGGGCGGTATCGCCGAAAGCTGCATCACCCATAGCCCAGCCGAAGGTCGGTCCGCCCCGTAATCAGGCCGACGACATACTGTTGAGACAGGCGCTTGAGCTGCAAAAAGCCGAGCAATTGCCGGAGGCCGAGGAACTCTGTCTCAGGGTTCTGGCGCGCACGCCAAACCATCCTTTGGCTTTCTACATCCTGGGAACCCTCGGCATCGGATACGACGACGAGAAGGCCTTGCGGTACTTTGCCCGTGCGGTCGCAGCGGAGCCGCGAAATCCCTATTACCACCTTAGCCTCGGTGAGGCCTACCTGAAGCTTAGCGAATTTACGCCGGCAATCAGGCACATTCAGCAGGCTTTGGCATTGAAGCCGGACCTGGTGGAAGCTCTTTGCGCCTTGGGCGATGCTTACAATGCGTTTGACAAGGGGGAAATGGCGCTGCCGCTTTTTGAGAAGGCGCTCAAGATCGAACGAGATCACCCTCTGGCCCGGATCGGGCTGCCTCGCGCGCTCACAAGCCTCGGACGCATGGATGAAGCCGCACTTCATCTGAAAGAGGCGATAGGACGGCGCATTGCGGTGCCAGCAGCCTATAACGCACTTGTACACACACGTAAGTACACGGAAGAGCCGCCGGAGCTCGCGGCGATCCTAAGGGAGCTTGAGGACCCAAGCCATATGCCGGAGGAAGCGGCAGCGCTCCATCACGCCGCCGGAAAGGTTCTCAACGACCTCCGTCGCTACAAGGACGCGATAGACCACTTCAAGCAAGGGAATCAGGCTGGGGGCCAAATATTCGACATAGGAAGCTATCGTCGCTGGGTCGATGTCATGATCGAAACCTTCACGCCCGAGCTGGTGGCTTCAATGGCCGCCTATGGCAATCCCTCAGAGGCGCCTGTATTCGTCATCGGCATGCCTCGCTCGGGCACGACGCTGACGGAGCAGATTTGCGCCAGCCATCCTCATGTTCATGGCGCCGGCGAGCTCAGCAAGCTTGCGCGAACAGCCAATGGACTCGGGCTCAAGGCCCGTACCGGCGCAGACCTCGGCAATTCGATTGCCAAAATGACCCCCGATCTGACCAGGACACTGGCAGACGAGCACCTCGCCTATCTGCGTGAGCGAGCACCCGACGCACTCCGAATCGTCGACAAGATGCCCCACAATTTCGAGCTAATCGGCCTGATCGGCATCCTGTTTCCCAACGCGCGCATCGTTCACTGTCGCCGTGACGCTATCGACAATTGTATCTCCTGTTTCGTCCTGCAATTCAGTAAAGCGCACAGCTACAGCGGCGATCTTCAGACTCTAGGACTCTACTACAGGGAATACGATCGCCTGACGCGGCACTGGAGCAAGGTCCTCCCTGGCCGCATCTTTGAAAACCGGTATGAGACATTGATTGAAAATCAAGAGGAGCAGTCGCGCCGCTTGATAGATTACCTCGGGCTGCCCTGGGACGATGCCTGCTTGCGTTTTTTTGACAGGGCTGGCTCAGTAAACACCTATAGCAATTGGCAGGTGCGTCAGCCGATCTACAAGTCGTCGGTCAAGCGATGGAAGAATTACGAAAGCGAGATCCAGCCCCTGATCGAAGCGTTGGGCGAGCTAGCTGATACCTGACCGCAATTTTCAATTGTGCCAGTTCAGTGAACGATAGCAATACCGCCGCAGCAGTCTGATCTGACGACATTCTGTTCACAAAAAAACCCGGCGGTCGCCCGCCGGGTTTCTATTTCCTACAGACAGCGCCGATTAGAAGTCGCGCTGGAAGCGGAGGAGACCGCCGACGCTGTTCTTCTTGTCGGCATTGGTCCAGTTGCCGTAGAGGGAATTGCTGTTGTTGGCGAAGGCCGAGTCAAAGGTACCGAGGTGATCGTAGTCCACTTCGGCCGTGATGGTGAAGCCGGGAACAACCGTGTAGGCAACGTTCGCCGCTACACCGTAGTTCTTGTCATCGTCACCCGACACCTGAAGATTGAACGCGGTCTTCTCGTTGAACTTGTAGGTGCCGCCAGCCCACCAGGCCCAGTTGCCGCCCCACTGCTTGTAGAAGCCGCGACCGTGGGCATCAAAAACGTTGGTTGCATCGTCGTTCAGCTTGCCATCATTGCCGTAGCCGAACATGCCGAACAGTGAGAACTGGTCGTTGATAGTGACGTCCACGCGAACCTTGCCGGTCACCTGCTCGTAGTTGCTGTCATAGGCGACAACACCCGAGATGCCGCCCCAGCCCTGCGTCCACTTCACGCCACCGACGACATGCGGAACGTAGCTGTCGATGGTGCCCTTGAGGCCCGAGCCTTCTTCGAGCGACACGACAGCCGAGAAGCCGTTGCCGGCGTCGAAGTAGTACTGGACGACGTTGGTGTCGAAATCGCCATAGGGAACGATCGTATCCTGGATGACGTTGCCGGCGTAGCCGACGAACGTATCGAAGGCCGATTCGTCCTTACCGACGCGGAGACCACCGAGCTGGATCCAGGCGAAGTTCAGCGAAACGCCCTTGTTGTGGGCGTAATTAAATGTGCCGGCACCGGTGCGGAAGCCGTAGTCGTTGTGATTGCCGAAGTTGAAGCGGGTCTCGGTGTAGGTCTTCAACGTGCCGAGCTCGGTCTCCTGGCCAGTCCAGGTCTTCAGCGTGAAGCGGGCCTGCTTGTAGAACGTTTCCTGCTCATCGCCATCCCGATGATCGAACGCCTTCGCGCCGTCGAACGAGCCGACGTCGCCGACGCCGATGTCGTAACGGACATAGCCGCCGATGCGCAGGCAGGTCTCGGTGCCCGGGATGTAGAAGTAGCCGGCGCCGTAGACGTCGCAGATCTTGACGTATTCGGCCGGTTCCGGCTCGGCGACGGTCACCGCGTCGGCGGCGCGAGCACCGGAAACTGCGATCAGGGCCGCAGCTGAGCCGAGAAGAAGGCTCTTGATGTTCATTTTCTGACCTCCAGTCAAAAGTTAAAAAACGGGTCTGGGTATTTTTTGCTGAAGGACAGCGTTCCCTGCCCCATCCCCACTACCGAAAAAGATGCGCACCGCGCCGCTCCTTCGAACGTGACCTTTACCCATGAGCCGGCGCCGTTCAACCATGATCGTTAAGGCTAGGGGTCCCTCCATGTTCTATGCCTTGCGTGTGTTGCAGAAACGTCACGATTTTGCCTCACTCCGAAAGTTCTCATTAACCATTGACGTGTTGCAGCCGGTCGAATCCGATAATCATCGGCGTGAATTGGCGCGTGGCCTCTGAGTCGCCAGAAGGCCGCCGCCAAGAATCGGCGCCTGCTCTACTAAAATCTCCCCGGTGTGGCCCCGGCTTGTTGATGTGCCGGCGTCTTTCTCTATCCAGCGCCGTTACGGAGAGCTGGCCGAGTGGTCGAAGGCTTACCTGCCAAGGGAGTAGAGGTCAGAAGCTTCTCGTGGGTTCGAATCCCATCATCGCAGCCTTAAGATTCGCTGGGACTGGCTTTCGCGTTTCTCAGGGCCCCGGCGCTCTAACGACTTCAAATCAGCGACGGACCGACGCTCGTGGTGGTCGTCCAGAATCGCGGACTTAAATATTTGCCGCACCGAGCCGTTGCTCATTCAACTGACCCATTGGCTTAGCGACGATATCGCTTGGCGTGCTTTCGGAACAAATCCGCTAAGAGCCCGCAACATGCATTGGGTTTCCATGCCGTGGGGAAATGGCAGTAATTTCACGCAAACAGAGGTCAGCAATTTGACGCTCGGCGCGGTTTCGTGGCAGCGAGCGCGGCGTGCCTTTAATTAACCACACCATCAGCACGGCTGATCCGCCGGGATGCTGATTATTTCGGAGTCAGTGACGGTGCTGCTCGGCGGGGATTCGCCCTCAGGGACATGCGGCGTCCTGGGTGTTGACGGACGCCGCAATTCTCACTCGCATCGCCGGTGCTACCACCAGGAGCGATGCGGCTTAGGCTCCTCAAAAGACGGCCGGTGCAGCCTGGGACTGGGGAGATATCAGCGGACCGCATCGGCCAGATGCGGGATTGGCGGTGTGTACCCCGCGCTGCATCAAGCTATTATCACATTAGCAGTCGCTCAATTACGGCTGGGAGTTTATCCAGCGGAGGTCTAGACGTCATGTTCCGAGGCGGAGATCGGTGGCCCGCCCTTTCGTGCGATTAAAAGACGAGGGTTGCT